>NZ_FMYP01000087.1 GCF_900096565.1 Williamwhitmania taraxaci | reverse complement strand
GCCCTAATGGATATCGTTGAACAGAAATATGACAAGACTTCTATTATCATTGCCGCACAGATACCAGTAAAAAACTGGCATGAAACAATTGGCGAAGGAACCATTGCCGATGCAATTCTAGACCGCATGGTTCACTCTTCACATCGCATTGAATTAACAGGAGAGTCAATGAGAAAAAACAAGATGAAAAAAACTCAAATTAATTCATAAATTTGGTCACGAAATCATCCTTTTTTTGTGGCACAATATCACCGAAACAAGTGGCACAATATCACCGAAATATCAATACGACTAAAAGGAATTGTTTCTTCATCATTATTTTGCTTTTTGGTTATTACAAATTCACTTTGCAAAACTATAATGATGCTTTGGTGTCTGAAATCCCTATTAGTTGGTATTTATTAAGACGTTTCTATGAGTAAGAATTTAGTGTTTTAGGCCATTTGGGTCCGTTGCAAATGGAAGTAAATTCATTTTTCTTTGGGATTTAAACTTAAGAGCACTTTTTCGAGGTGAAAAACTTCATTTTATCTCCAATGTTGGTCTTGGCTTTCACACTTAGGCGAGGTTTTTGACCTATTGCTCGTTTATGACATAGCTATTCTGGGTGATTGGTAAAAGATGTACGCCTTGGCCTCAGTAAGTTACTGCGTTTGCATTATTTATAGCCCTACATGCCGGGAAGTACCTCCCCTAAACCAGCTTCGAATCGATCCAAAGGTTCGCTCTACCCTTGTCTGCCCTTTGCTGATAATGTTTGTGAGGTTGGAGATGAGGCTTCATTCTATCCGAAGGTTAATCTGGTGCAAGAAATCTTCCTTGATCTTTCCTCGTGATAGCGTCAGGTCGGTAAATCCTACGGTCGGTTTCTTTTCCATGCTTAAATGCAAATTATACACCGTATATAAAGTTGCTATTAGGGATATGTGGATTATTTTTTCAACAAAGAGGCACTGCAGCGGTCTTGCACAAGTTGATGTGTAGATTAAATGGTTCCATAGGAGTATGATGCCACTTACTGTAAACCCGCCCATCTCTAGTACAGGGATGGGCGGGGTTTATTTTTTAATGGCTGCTATTCTGGACGTTCTAGGGTGAACCTAAAGCCGGCATAGTATTTTATTCCGGTAATTGGGCCCCAAATGGTAGCTGCATCGAAGTGGCTGCCGTAGGGCATGGTTGGTGCTACCACGGGGTGTTCCTGCATGTAGTTTCCAAGATTTTCGACTCCTACATATAGATCGAAGCGGTTGAATAGTTTCTGAATCTGTATATTTTGGATGATATAGGATGGAAACATGCTGCCGCGCTGGTGTTCGGCGGGAAGATCACCGGTGTAGGGGAGTTCGCCCTCGCCGTGCAGCTGCACGGTGTAGTCTAGCTGCCAACCGTATTTTGGGGTACGGTAGCTGGTGGTGAAGAGTCCCTTGTATTTGCTCACCAGTGGCTTCACCTTCAGCTCACCGCTGTAGGTTGTCTCCACGTCGTTTATACGAAATGCAGTGGTTACCGAAAGCCCCTTTACGGGAACGTAGGTGGCTTCCACCTGTGCGCTGGTGGAGTATGAGCGCCCATTGAGGTTGTAAATTTGTGCTTGGCCGGCACTTTGGTATAGATCTACCACCATTTGGTTTAAGAATTGGGTGTGGTAAATGTCGAAGTTTAAGGTCATCTGCGCCGAGCCAATCCAAGGGCGCCAAGTGGCATTTAAACCATAGTTTACGGCCTCCTCTTGCTTAACAGCGCCAACGGTAATGATTCGCGAGGTGGCAAGCAGGTTGCTGTTTTCGGCCCAAACCACGGGTGAGCGGTAGCCTTTACCTACCGAACCTCTCGCGGTGAATAAGTCGTTAATATCCCACTTCATGTGCATACGAGGTGTAGCAAATAGTCCGTATTTGCTGCTGTTATCGGCGCGTAATCCTGCCAATACCGTGAAATGCTCACTAGGTTTGTAGGTGTATTCTCCGTAAGCACCAAGTGTATACTCGGTGTAGTTGTCGGCGATGGAATTCATCGTCTGTGTAAAATCGTCCACAATAGCATTTACTCCAACTTTATACTGGTGGGCTGTATTTCCAATAAACGACAGTAATATCAGGTTACCGTTGTAGCTGTTCTGCTCACCGTTGTAGGTGTTAAGTCCAAAGCGGCTATCTTGGTCGTGGTTCGAAACTGTGGAGGTGAATCCTAGGCTCGTTCCGGGACGTTCAAAAATGTAGCCCATTTTAAAGAACCCTTCAACTCTACGGGTATCAATGGTAATGCCGTAAGGGTTAAGGTTATTGCTCACCTGACCGCGGCGGAAGGCGGTTTGCCCTCCGGTTCGCTCCTCTTCGAGCACCTTTAGCCATATTTGCGATTCGAGACTTCCCTTGTTGTAAAACCAGCGGTTGAAGATGTGGTTTTGATTTACCAACGGATGGTCTAGAAATCCGTCGTGGTTGTGATCCACGCGCCTGTCGCCATACTCCGAGTGAAAGAAGAGCCTGGTGCTCCAACTGTCGGAGACTTTCATGCCCAGATCGATGTTTCCTTCGCTCATTCCTTCGGAGTTAGTGTATCCGTTAACAAGTAATCGCTCTTTGTCTAAGGGTTTTTTAAACTCCACGTTCACCTGTCCTGTAATGGATTCAAATCCGTTGGCCACGCTCGATGTGCCCTTCGAGACCTGAATGCTTTCCATCCAGCTTCCTGGCACATAGCTGAGTCCGTAAGTTGTTCCGAGCCCGCGCAGGGTGGGAATATTTTCAATCATAAGCTGCGAGTAGATACCCGATAGGCCGAGCAGCTGAATTTGCTTGGCTCCCGAAACGGCATCGCTGTAGTTAACATCCACCGAAGCATTGGTAGCAAAACTCTCGGAGAGGTTGCAGCATGCTGCCCTTTTTAGTTCTCCTCCGGTAATGGTTTGGGTTTGAATGGATGCCACCCTCGAGAAGTGGGCACCACTTTCGCGTTGGGTAATAACCACTTCGGCAATCTGCACCGCTGATTCCATGGTGTGCTCTACGGTTGAGGTGGTATGCTCTACATGAAGGGTATCGACAGCATATCCAATATGGCTTATCACTAGCATATGAACATGTTCGGCGCGTGGTAGTGTGAATTGTCCATTGCCATCTGTAGCAGTTCCCATTTGGGTGCCAACCCAGTGAATGTTGGCACCAGGTAGGGGCAATTTGCCGCCGCTACTGGGTTCGTAAACGGTGCCCGTAATGTTTTGGGCTTGTATTGTTATAGTGAGGGCCATTAAGCCCAGAAATCCAACTATTGTTTTCATTTTTCTTCCAAGAAATTAAAATTGGTTTGGTGAATAGTTCGGCGGTGTAAACCAACGGACTAATACCTATGCCTACTACACAGGCATAGTAAATCTCAATCCACGGTTAAGCACTCAACCGAAAATTAGGGTTAACCAATTTGATGACTTGGAATCTTGGGATTGTTGAGGAATAGTACAAGCAGTTTCCCGCTTCGTATGAGAGGAGGCGGTTTTATTGAGGTAACTTCTATCTTATTACTGCTAGGCTCATCATGCGTAATACCGTTGAGAAGAGTAGTTACGTCCGCAAATATAGGGGCAACACTACAAGGAGCAGTAGTTTCGCTAAGCTTTTGGTAGCTGGTAATGGTTTTGCAGCAATTCTCTTCGCCAATTAGGTTTCCATGAGTCGAGTTGCTTTCTGTATCACACAATAGTTGAGTGCCGCAGCATGCCTCCGGTGTAGAGAGAATCGATAGTGTTACCTCCTGGGTGCATCCACAAAGATTTAAGAAAACGGTAAATCCACCAGAAGTGAGCGCTACCATTATAGCCATCTGAATAGCAACTATTTTTCTTATAATCTTCATCTTAATGTTAGAGGAGTTAAAATAAGTATAAAACTACATGGTTTATAACGTTAGTATGATATAAAAGTTTTCTCTACTGTCCAAAAATAACAGTTGAATAAAAAAAAGGCTACTTTCCGAAGGTTTCGGCTCGAAGGTTCTGATTGTGAAAATTAGCAAGAGCAGCCTTGTGCTTAGTAAAATCGGCAGGAAAGGTTGGTTCACTTTCCTAACGGCACATCATCATTACACGCTCCAATCGATCTGGAAATTAACAACTAATCTTTCCTTGGTGCGAGTGGCTATCCCAGTAACCTTAGTTGACTGGGTGGACCCACGATTGTAGCCATTACACCCACTCTGTAATTATTTCAGATTCGTCACTTATTCAAAAATAAATACTTCAGCCCTCGCGTGATGGTAGCCGCAAACATGGGCGCAGGACAGATGAGCTACATCGAGCGACACTTAGTTTATCCATTCCGCACCATGGACAAAGGGCTTTACGAAGTTGGATTGGGTGTGGAGAACCTCTTAAGCCCCGCAATGATCCTTCTCCAGAAGATAAAGGGCGGCAGCCAGAATTTCATACAAAGCATTGGTGTATATGCCTTCTATCGCATGGGTCCATACGCCTTCGAGAAACAGGGCAACAATTTCTTCTTTAAGATTTCGGCTGGGATTAACCTGTAGGTGACAGGCAGTGTTTAGGATCATTCTGTTGAAACATCCAATTTTCGACTTGAATGGCCTGATTGCCGCAATAAATATATTTACCATATATTTACGCCATCGCCTTGTTTTGCTATTTTAGCTATGCTGATGCAACATAATTGGTCAGTTACTGTTTAGGTTATTAATGAAAAAAATTCTCTCCATACTATTCGCTGCGCTAATCCTCCTTTCGGGGATGCACTTTTCCAAGGCCACACATATCTGTGGTGGGGAGGTAGCCGACGTAAAGTATTCCTTCTCGGGTACCATTGGTTCCTGTGGCATGGAGAGCAACGAAAACACCTGCCCAATACAACACGAGATTTCTTCCACCTGCTGCCAAAACGAGGTGGCAGTTTATTCGGTCGATAGCAACTATAGCCCATCCTCATTCGAGTTTAAGGTGCTTTCGAAGCAGCTTGCTCAGGTGTTCATAGCCCCTAGCGATTATCTTTTGCGCATAACAAATTTCCATTTCTCCACTCGTACAAGTGTTATCCCACCTGGCCATATACCTATCAGCGCTGTGGATCTTTTAGATATTTGTATTCTTCGTATTTGATACCCTTTACTTCTCTAGTTATTTCCTAGCTGACGGCATATTATGCTTATCGGCCAAACAATGCCAATGTGATGTTGTTAAATATTTGTATAACATTAACTCTTACAACTATGAGAACAGTAAAGTTATTCATCGCTACCCTTTTTGTGGTAGCATTAGGTGCAACTTCGTTTGCACAAACACAGGATCAATCGAAGGTGGTTGCCACCAAAACAGAATCGTTTACAGTCTCGGGCAAATGCGGTATGTGTAAAACCCGTATCGAGAAGGCAGCCAAAGTGGAAGGTGTTTCGAAAGCCGAATGGAGCGATGAAACGAAGTTGCTAACAATAGTTTATGACCCAGCGAAGGTAACCAGCGATGCAATTCAGAAAAAGATTGCCGCCGTGGGACACGACACCGAGAAATACAAGGCCGACGCTAAGGTTTATGATGCTCTTCCTGGTTGCTGCAAGTATCGATAATTTGAAAATGAGGTGATTTGAATATTGGAGAATGACAATGAACTCAATGCTCATTGTCGCTCCCCTTCAAATTACCTCATCTTTTCCCTTTTCAACTTTTGTACATCATCAAAACTTTTCTGCCAACTGGTGGATTCTGAACTTGATCTTATGTTCAATCGACTCGTTAAATATTTTCTCGAAAACCGGCTGATAACCTTTATCTTCCTCATCACCTTTGTGGTTTTTGGGGTAGTATACTCTCCTTTCAGCTGGAACACCGGCTTCATGCCGCGTAATCCCATACCGGTTGATGCTATTCCCGACATTGGCGACAACCAACAAATTGTTGCCACCGAGTGGATGGGCCGCTCTCCCAAGGACATCCAAGACCAGATAACCTATCCTTTAACATCAGCACTGCTTGGTACACCGGGGGTTAAGACTGTACGCAGCACTTCCATGTTTGGCATGTCGTTCATCTATGTAATATTTAACGATAAGGTCGATTTTTACTGGAGTCGATCGCGCATTCTTGAAAAGCTCAACTCGCTCCCCTCCGGAACATTGCCTGCCGGGGTTACCCCTACACTTGGTCCCGATGCTACGGCTCTCGGTCAAATCTATTGGTATACGCTAGAGGGACGCGATCCCAAAACCGGCAAGCCTAACGGGGGATGGAATCCACAGGAGTTGCGCACCATACAAGATTTTTACGTAAAGTATGGTTTGGCTACCGCCGAAGGAGTTTCGGAGGTTGCATCGGTAGGTGGGTTTGTAAAGGAGTATCAGGTAGATATAAACCCCGAAGCCCTTAAGGCGTATGGTGTAACCGTTATGGACGTGATGAATGGGGTGCGTAAGAGCAACCTCGACATTGGCGCCGAAACGGTGGAGTTAAACAACGTAGAGTATATTGTCCGTGGCTTGGGTTATGTTAAGAATCTAGACGATCTCGAAGGCTCTGTAATTGCAGTGCGCAACAATATCCCAGTGCGCATTAAGGATGTTGCCCACACCTCTTTTGGTCCAGCAACTCGCCGCGGTGGGCTCGATAAGGACGGCTCCGAAGCGGTGGGTGCAGTGGTGGTGGCCCGGTATGGTTCCAACCCAATGGAGGTAATCACCAATATAAAGAATAAGATTAAAGAGATTGAGGCGGGATTGCCGCAGAAAACCCTAGCTGATGGTAGCGTATCGAAGGTGACCATTGTTCCCTTTTACGATCGAACTGGGCTCATCAAGGAGACTATTGGCACCCTCGAATCGGCGCTATCGCACGAAATACTTATTAGCATCATCGTTATTATTGTGCTGGTGCTAAACCTCAGGGCTTCGCTCATTGTGGCCGGGCTGCTGCCCATTGGAGTCCTCATGACGTTCATCTTAATGCACTTCTTTGGAGTGGACGCAAACATTGTGGCCCTCTCGGGTATTGCCATTGCCATTGGGGTAATGGTGGACATAGGCATAGTGGATGTGGAGAACATCTTGCGGCATTTGGAGATGCCCGAGAATAAAGATATTAGAGGCAAGAAGTTGATATCGGTAATTTACCTTGCCACCACCGAGGTTCGCGCGGCTGTTGTTACTTCCATTGCAACAACCATAGTAAGCTTCCTGCCCGTATTTGCCATGGAGGCGGCCGAGGGTAAGCTCTTTCACCCCCTAGCCTTCACCAAAACGTTCGCGCTCATTTCCGCTTTTGTGCTGGGAATAGTAGTGCTTCCCACATTGGTTTACCTCTTCTTCAATATACGTATCGACACAAAGAAAGCCCGCAGGATATTTAATGGAGTGCTAATTGCGGCGGGAGTTGTTTTGGCCATTCTTTGGCACAGCTGGCCTATTTTGGCGCTGGTAGCCGTTGGAATAAACAACCTGCTCGATTATCGTTGGCCCGAAAAACGCAAGGAGTTCCCCAACTACATTAATATTGCCATCACGGTGCTGGTGGCGGTTTACTACCTCTCCATAGAGTGGCTGCCTTTGGGTGCACACAACAGCACCCTTGTAAACTACCTGTTTGTTACCGGAATTGTGGCTACCATTCTTACGGTTCTAATGACCATGGTGCATTTCTATGAGCCCGTTTTGCGCTGGGGCTTGCGCAACAAATGGAAATTTCTCCTGCTTCCGGCCTTCACCCTCTTTTTTGGAGTAATGGTTTGGCAAGGATTCGATAGAATATTTGGGTTTGTAGCAACCGGAGCCGAAAAGGCGGGGTGGAAAACTTTCCGACAGACTTCCGCTTGGCAAGGTGCCGTTAGCACATTCCCCGGCACAGGTAAGGAGTTTATGCCCTCGCTCAACGAAGGTTCATTCCTGCTTATGCCCACCAGCATGCCCCATACCAGCATCGAAAAGAATCTTGAGTATATCGAAATACTCGATAAGCGTTTGGCTAATATTCCAGAGGTGGCTGTGGCTGTGGGTAAGTGGGGCCGTGTAAACTCTGCCCTCGACCCGGCACCTGTTCAGATGTTTGAGAATACCATTAATTACCGTCCCGAATATATTCTGGATGAGAATGGTCATAGGATGCGCTTTAAAGTGGATAGAGACGGAAGCTATCTGCTCATTAATGGTGAAAAGTACAACCCCACCAAGGAGTCGTTTAGAGTAATTCCGACCGATAGCCTGTTGCACGATGGCAGCGGTGAATATTTCCGCCAGTGGCGGCCGTCGATAAAAAAACCGCTGGATATTTGGAACGAGATAGTGAAGGTAACGAACATTCCAGGGCTAACCTCGGCGCCCAAGCTACAGCCCATTGAGGCGCGCTTGGTGATGCTCTCCACTGGTATGAGGGCTCCCATGGGATTAAAAGTGTATGGGCCCGACTTGGAGACTATTGAGAAAGCCGGATTACTCTTTGAGCAGGCGCTGAAAGATGTCCCATCGGTTAAGGCCTCATCGGTATTCTACGATAGAGCCGTTGGTGCGCCTTACATCGAAATAAAGTTGAACCGCGAGGCCATGGCTCGATATGGTATGAGCGTGAGCGATGTGCAGGAGGTGCTTCAGGTGGCTGTAGGAGGAATGGCCCTGAGCAGCTCGGTGGAGGGGCGCGAACGTTTTCCTATGCGCGTTAGGTATGCCCGCGAACTGCGCGACAACCCTGACGATATGAAGCGCATACTTATTCCATCCATGAACGGGGTTCAAATACCGCTTGGCGAAATTGCCGACCTTGATTATACTCGCGGGGCACAGATGATACGCAGCGAGAATACATTCTTGGTTGGCTACGTAATTTTCGATATGGTGGATGGCATGGCCGAAGTTGATGTGGTGGAGCAAGCAGCGGCTACCCTTCAAAAGAAGTTCGATTTGGGCGAATTAACGCTCGATGCGGGAGTATCTTACAAGTTTGCAGGAAACTACGAGCACCAAATTCGTGCCACCAAGCGGCTGGCAATTGTAATCCCCATCAGCCTTCTATTGATATTCCTACTTCTCTACTTTCAGTTCAAAACCATAACGGCTTCATTCATTCACTTTTCAGGAGTTTTTGTAGCCTTTGCTGGTGGATTCATCATGCTGTGGCTATATGGTCAGGGGTGGTTTATGAACTTTGACGTGGCTGGAGTTAATATCCGCGATATGTTCCAGATGCACCCCATAAACCTTAGCGTGGCAGTATGGGTTGGATTTATTGCCCTGTTTGGTATTGCTACCAACGACGGGGTAATTATGGGAACCTATATTCATCAGGTGTTTGAGGAGAATAATCCTTCAACCGTTAAGGAGGTTAGGGAGGCGGTTGTGCTTGCCGGAAAGAAACGCGTTCGCCCGGCTATGATGACCACCGCTGTGGCTGTGATTGCGCTGCTTCCGGTGCTCACCTCAACTGGTAAAGGTGCCGATATTATGGTTCCAATGGCCATACCCGCTTTTGGTGGTATGATTATTCAGCTTATGACAATTTTTGTTGTCCCCTTATTTCAGTCAATGTGGCGAGAATATGCGCTGAAAAGGAAGTAAACGCAATACAGGTAAAGTTGAACTACTTTATAAAGCCAACAAAAGATGATAACGAACCGAAAAAATAATCGACATAAATATACCGTAGCCTTAATTGCTACATACTTGTGTTTATTTCTACCAGCATATTCACAATCCGATTCGCTGGCAGTATACCTCGACCTTGCAGCCCGAAACAATCCCGGCATCGTGCAAAAGTATAACGAGTATCAGGCGGCATTGCAAAAGGTTCCGCAGGTGGGTAGCTTGCCCGACCCCGATTTGAGCATTGGCATATTTCTTAGCCCCATGGAGGTGCTCAGTGGCAACCAAGTTGCAGATATTAGGCTGATGCAGATGTTTCCTTGGTTTGGAGTTTTAAAATCGGCAAAAGACGAAATGAGCTTAATGGCTAAGGCTAAGTTTGAATCGCTGCGCGAAGCCAAGCTCCAACTCTTTTTCGATGTGCAGCGAACTGCCTACGAGTATCAGCGGATTCGTCAGAATATAAGTATATCGCAACGGAATGTGGAGCTGATGCGCGCCATTGAACGCCTTACTTTGGTGAAGTTTAAATCATCATCAGGAAGTGCTGCTTCAACACAAAGCAACTCTTTAAAGGCAAATTCAAGCAGCGCATCCGCCTCGGGAGGAATGAGCAGCTCGATGGGAGGGAATTCCGCTAATTCAGCATCGCCATCGACCTCATCGGGCATGGCGAGTAGCAGTATGGGAGCCTCTTCGGGGGGGTCGGACTTGGCCGACGTTTACCGTATCCAAATAGAAATTGGTGACCTTGAAAACAGCATTTCCTTGCTCCAGAACCAAAGCAGAACGGTTACGGCAAAGTTCAACAGCTACCTGAATCGCTCCATGGAGTCGGCTATTTTTCTTTCCGATACGCTTGTGCCCGATACGCTGGGCATTTCGCTTATTGCTGCATCGGACAGTATGCTGGCAAATAACCCCATGCTCGGCATGCTCAGCTACGAAAAACAATCGCTGGAAGCTCGCAAAAGGATGGTGTCTCGGATGGGTTACCCTATGGTGGGCCTTGGAGTGAACTATACGGTGATTAGTAAAAATCCAATGTCTAACTCCTCCATGAACGGTAAGGATATGTTGATGCCAATGGTCACGGTTACGCTACCCATCTATCGTAAAAAGTATAGGGCAATGCAGGCAGAGGCAGTTTTTCAACAAACCGCTACCGAGCAAAGTTACAGCACGGCGGCCAACGCTCTTCAAACGGAATACTATGAGGCTATGCAGCTATATCAGGATGCCGAACGGAGAATTACCCTTTACAAAGCCCAGAGTGCCTTGGCTCAGCGAACGCTTGAAATTATGGTTACGCGATTCTCGGCGTCCGAATCGCTCCTAACCGACATTTTGCGCGTGCGGCTGCAAACCCTCGACTATGAGCTTAAGCAGGTGGAGGCCGTGGCCGATTACAACACCGCTACCGCTTGGATTAAAAGGTTAATGGCATTTTCGCCCATTCAGTAAACTTGAAAAATTTATCTCATGAAGAAGATATTTGCAAACAACCCCATTCGCTATAGTCTACTGGTTTTAGGTGGTATTTTTATTGGTTGGCTACTGTTTCATTCGTCAAATGCGCCTACCCCAACGCATGAGCATGCACATGAGCATGAAGCAATGCAATCCACCATATGGACCTGCTCCATGCATCCGCAAATACGCAAGGATAAGCCCGGAAAGTGTCCCATCTGTGCCATGGAACTTATCCCCTTAAATCAGGGAGGAAACGTGTCCGTCGATCCCGCAGCTATCCAATTTACTAAGGAGGCCGCCGAACTTGCCAACGTTCAAACAACTATGGTTACCCGCCAAAAACCCATTAAGGAAGTGCGCCTTTACGGAAAGGTGCAGGCCGATGAGCGTTTGCTCCAGAGTCAGGTGGCTCATATTCCTGGCAGAATTGAAAAATTATTGGTCAATTTTACTGGCGAAACAGTGCGTAAGGGTCAACCGCTGGCGCTTATCTATTCGCCCGACTTGGTTACCGCTCAGCAGGAGTTGCTCGAAGCGGCCAATACAAAGCAGAGCCAACCGGAAATTTACGAGGCAGCAAAGGGGAAGCTGCGCCAGTGGAAGCTAACCGAAACTCAGATAGCACAGGTGGAAAAATCCGGTACCGTGCAAACCAACTTCGAGCTGGTTTCGAACACTTCCGGAATTGTGACAGCACGGAAAGTGAACAATGGCGACTACATTTCCAAGGGCTCAGCGCTGTTTGATATTGCCGATCTTTCGTCGGTTTGGGCGTTGTTCGATGCCTATGAGAGCGATCTTCCATTCCTAAGCCAAGGCGATAAGATAACCTTTACGGTGCAGGCTATACCCGGAAAATTATTTGCCGGCACCATTACCTTTATCGATCCGGTTATCGATCCCACCAACAGAGTGGCAAAGGTTAGGGTGGAGGTAGGCAACCGAGACGGCATACTTAAACCGGAGATGTTTATCACAGGAATGGCTGCAGCCAACCTTGCCCAGTATAAGAATAAAATGATTATTCCTCGCTCGGCGGTGCTTTGGACTGGCAAGCGCTCCATTGTTTACGTGAAGTTGGCCAACTCCAACGAACCCATCTTCAAGGTGAGAGAAATAGTGCTTGGACCCGCCCTCGGCAACAGCTACATTGTGGAAAGTGGGCTCAAGGAGGGCGAAGCGCTGGTAACACAGGGAGCCTTTAGCGTGGATGCTGCCGCACAGCTCGAGGGTAAACCCAGTATGATGAACACGGAGGGAACCCAAGTATCTACAAGCAGCATGCCCGGCATGGATATGGGTAATAGTTCCGATAAAGTTGATAAACACGCCTCCATCAAACTAGGCTCAGAATCGAAACACATTGCACTGGAGCATAAGATGATTAAGGTTTTTGGAAACTGTGACATGTGTAGATAAAACGGTCGAAGTTGTGCCACCCATTTCGGTTCAAGTTGTGCCAGGCGTTTCGGTCGAAGTTGTGCCACTTTTTTAGGTGCATTTAGGCTCTTGAAAGGAATGATTTCTATCTTATCGCTGAAACTTAAATCAGGGATATGGCCGCAAAGAAGATAGATATCATGGATGTACGACAATTAATTCAGTTAAAAAGCAAAGGAGAAAGCAACCGCAGCTGTTCTTCAAGTTTAGCCATACACCGCAATACGGTAAATTACTATGTCCGACAGCTGAAAGCAACCGGGACGAGCTATCCTGATTTACTCCGCTTGAGC
>NZ_FMYP01000086.1 GCF_900096565.1 Williamwhitmania taraxaci | reverse complement strand
CTCAAAATCATTCAGTGCATAATGGATAGTATGCGGTCTTGAACTTTTGTCTTCAAAAATTGCTCTGTTCTTCCATTTGCTAACTGTTGGCTCAGAGATTCCAAATTTGTTGGCAAGCATCAAATTTGTCAAATTACTTTTGTTTATATCCAAACGCATGTGTAAATTCGTCGTGGCGTTTGAATGATACTCTTGCTTCATATTTTTGTTTTTTAGTGATTGCAAAATTAAGCAAGTTATCATTTCGGAACCAAATCCTCCTCCCTTTTCTCATTCCGCTACGCTCCATGAGAAAAGGGAGGAGGATTAATTCCATTAACAATGTGGTGAAACTTTACAGATTATATGTTAAGAGGGGAGAGATAAACCCTAGCCTTTTTCTAGGCCGACTGTTAAGAATATCTTCGACCCACTGAACCTGCTCATGAAATGATCTGTTTTGCATAAACTTTTTGGTTATCCGATGAAATGTGAAATCCGGAATTAAATCAGTGATGAATCTGTGGGGCAATTATCCGAAGTGTGAATTATGTAATATATTCTTAGAATTCCGTAATACTATCTCCATGTTCTAAATGTAAATTGCGATATGGAACTTCATTCTCAAAAGTATAAAGTCCGATTGGGTTTATTTGTTGCAGGAGGATTAGTCCTTTTTGTTTTGGCCATATTTTTTATTGGGAAACAGAAAAACTTCTTTAATCCCGTATTTAAACTCACATCCACATTCTCGAATGTAGCTGGATTACAGGTCGGGAATAATATTCGTTTTTCGGGGATCAATGTTGGTACTGTTGGCAATATTATCATTATTAATGATACAACGGTAAGAGTTGATATGATGATAAAAACAGACGTTTGGCAGTTTATCAAATCCGATTGTAAAGTTACATTAGGCTCTGATGGGATTATAGGTGATAAACTTCTCATTATTCTCCCTGGAAGTTCTGTCGCTCCTTTGGCAAAAGAAGGCCAGCGTCTCGAATCAATTCAAACAATTGAAAAAAGCGCCATCATGGCAAGGTTGGATGCAACCACTGCTAATGTGGAGGATATATCGCAACAGATATCCGATATTACTGGTCAAATCAATACGGGAAAAGGTACATTAAACGCGTTAATACGCGATTCAATCCTAGCTGCGAATTTTAATCAAACCATAGCAAATTTGAATATGTTTTCCAGAGGTTTGATCGGTTCAGATGTTGTGATGGCAAGTCTGAAAGTAACAGCATTAAATACTGAAGATATTTCGCACCAACTTGCATTGGTTATGAATAGATTAAACAAAGGAGATGGGACACTTGGTCAACTTATTCAGGATTCAACTATAGTTGATGATTTAAAACAGACTTTAGCGAATTTTAAAAAGAGTTCACAGGGATTGACCGGAACCGATTCCATTATGGCTAAACTGAACGTTACTGCGGGTAACGCTGAAATTATTTCGCAACAACTTACAAAAACGATGCATGATATTAACAAAGGGAATGGAACGCTCGGAAGGTTAATAAGAGATTCAACCTTTGCCGATAATTTGAATCAGACCATGATCAATCTTAGAAAGAGTTCTAAAGGATTAGATGAAAACATGAATGCGGTCAAACATAATTTTCTTTTTAGAGGTTATTTTAAAAGAAAAGCAAAGGAAGCAGCTAAGAAAGAGAAAGAATTAATTGAACTGAAAAGCAGTAGTCTAAAAGATTAAAAATCAGAAAACAATTAAACGGACTTTAAATAGAGCTCTGTATCAACAATACGATTGAATTTAAAATACAAATTGATTGAAAAATATAATAGACATATCGAGTTCTGGTAAAGTCGTTTCGGTGCGTGGAAGCGTAGTTGACATTCAGTTCGACATGCATTTGCCAACGATAAACACGGTGTTGCATGCAGGAGATCATGAGCAAATCATAATCGAGGTGCAGGAGCAACGCGATGCACATCATGTTCGTGGCATTGCATTGACTCCCACGCAGGGCTTAACGCGTGGCATGGTTGTAGAAACTTACGGTAAACAACTTAGCGTTCCGGTTGGAAAATCAATCATTGGACGGATGTTCGATGTTTTTGGCAATACTATTGACCAAGGTAAGGCATTATCATCGGATGTTGAATGGCGAAACATACACCAACTGCCACCATCATTGGCAGAGCGATCAACCAAATCGGAGATTTTTTTAACCGGAATTAAAGCAATTGATGTATTGGTGCCTTTGGAGCGCGGCGGAAAAGCAGGTCTTTTTGGTGGTGCCGGTGTAGGTAAAACAGTTTTGCTTACCGAGATGATCCATAATATGGTGGGGCACAACAAAGGTGTCAGTATGTTTTGTGGAATTGGTGAACGATGCCGAGAGGGACAGGAACTTTATCATGATATGAAAGCAGCGGGTGTGCTCGACAATATGGTTATGATGTTTGGTCAAATGAATGAGCCACCGGGTGCTCGCTTTCGTGTAGGTCATGCAGCACTTACAATGGCCGAATATTTCCGCGATGATGAACATCGCGATGTGTTACTACTTATCGATAATATTTTCCGTTTCATTCAGGCCGGCATGGAAGTTTCTGGTTTAATGGGACAAATGCCTTCACGGTTGGGGTATCAACCCACCATGGGAACCGAGTTGGCAAAATTGGAGGAACGAATTGCCAATACTGTGGCTGGTGCTATCACCTCTATTCAGGCAGTTTATGTGCCTGCCGACGATCTTACCGACCCTGCTGCTGTGCATACATTTGCCCATCTTTCCGCTTCAATTGTGCTTTCGCGAAAAAAAGCAAGCGAAGGTCTTTACCCGGCTATCGACTTGCTACAATCCAGCTCAAAAATGGCTACACCGGGAATAATCGGTGAGCGGCATTATAATCTTGCACAAGAAATCCGACATACGCTCGCTCAATACGAAGAGCTCAAAGATATTATTGCCATGCTTGGCTTGGAACAATTATCGGTTGATGACCGAAATTTAGTAAACCGTGCCAGGCGTTTAGAACGTTTCCTTACTCAGCCATTTTTTACGACCGAACAGTTCAGTGGCATGAAAGGAAAAGAGGTTGCTTTGGACGATGCCCTAAACGGCTGTGAGCGCATTCTTGCCGATGAGTTCAAAGATTTACCCGAGAGCGCATTTTACATGATTGGAGTCATTGACGAAGCAAAGGAGAAAGGAGATATAGCTAATACTAAAAAGAACTAGACATATAGGAATATACCTGTTTAAATGACACTATTATGAACATTCAGGACAAAACCAAGAAAGAACTCATAAGTGAGTTACAGGAATTACATCAGGAGAATGATTCTTTAAAAAAAAATTATGAGGATATTGCCAAATTTAAGAATGTTGAGTCGGATTTGCTTGCATCTGAAATTCGTTATCGCTCGCTTTTTGAATCTGCGAAAGATGGCATTTTGATTCTGGATGCAGAAACGGGAAAAATTGTTGATGTGAATCCATATTTAATCAATTTATTGGGTTTTTCTCATGACCAATTCATCAAAAAATCAATTTGGGAAATAGGAATATTCAAAGATATAATTGCTAATCAGGATAAGTTTATTGAATTGAGGGAAAGTGGATATGTCCGTTATAGTGATTTACCACTTGAGACTAAAGATGGTCGCAAAATTAATGTAGAGTTCGTAAGCAACGTGTATTTAGCAGATAATAAAAAAGTAATTCAATGTAATATTCGTGATATTACCGCACGAATAAAAATTGAAAAAGAGTTAATTAACGCAAAGGAAAAAGCTGAAGAAAGCGACCGCTTAAAATCTGCATTTCTTGCCAACATGAGCCATGAAATTCGGACTCCCATGAATGGTATTCTTGGGTTTGCCGAATTACTGAAAAAACCTGATTTGAAAGGCGAAAAACAACAAGAATATATCAGAATTATCACGAAAAGTGGCTTACGTATGCTCAATATAATTAATAATATTATTGATATTTCGAAAATAGAAGCGGGGCTAATGGAAATTTACAAGAAGGAGTCGAATATAAATGAACAGTTGGAATACGTTTATACCTTTTTTAAACCTGAGATTGAAAGAAAGGAATTGCAATTAATATTAAGTAAGAAATTACCACTGAAAGAGGCCATCATCAATACCGACCCCGAAAAAATTTATGCAATTCTAACTAATTTAGTTAAAAATGCCATAAAATTCACGAACAAAGGGTTAATAGAATTTGGGTGTATTCTAAAAAAGGACACTGAGCCTGTCGAAGTGGAGTTTTTTGTGAAAGATACAGGAATAGGGATTCCAAAAAATATGCAAGAGGCAATATTTGAGCGCTTTATTCAGGCTGACATTTCAGATATTCATGCTTTACAAGGGTCTGGACTGGGTTTAACTATTTCAAAAGCGTATGTGGAATTATTAGGAGGCAGAATGTGGGTAAAAAGTGAAGAAGAAAACTTGCAAGCCGGAAAGGCAGGGGGCTCAACATTATACTTTACCATTCCATATAGTATTAAACCGGAAGATATACCTGTAAATACTGCAGTTGTAGAAAAAGATGAAACAAAAGATAACATTCAAAATTTAAAGATTTTAATTGCAGAAGACGATGAAGCATCGAAAATCCTTCTATCAATCGAATTAGAAGAATTCGGCAGAGAGATTTTGATAGCTAAAAACGGTTTTGAAGCGGTGGAATTATGTCGCAATAATCCAGACACCGATTTAATATTGATGGACATCCAAATGCCTGGAATGAACGGTTATGAAGCCACCCGACAAATACGAAAATTTAACCACGATGTGGTTGTTATTGCACAAACCGCCTTTGCCCAATATGGCGACAGAGAAAAGTCAATAGATGCAGGTTGCAACGATTATATTTCAAAACCTATTAATAAAGCAGAATTACAAACATTAATGCATATGACTTTTAATGTATTACATTGATTGTAAATTAGAAATAACAGAAATTAACGCATTTAACTGAAAATATTACCGAAATGCAACCTAAATAAAAACAGTAATGGACTTAAAAATACTTCTACCGTGTAGGGTTTTCGCTGAAATTAAAAACGTCAGCAGTATTGTTGCAGAAACCAGCGAAGGTTCCTTTGGTTTATTACCGCAAAGAATCGATTGTGTTGCCGCTTTGGTTCCCTGCATTTTTAAGTATGAAACAGATTCGAAAATATCTCATTACTTGGCAGTTGATCAAGGAATATTAGTAAAGGTAGGTTCAGAGGTAGTGGTATCGGTTCGTAATGCTTTTGGGGGTACAGATATTGGGAAACTAAACGATTCAGTAGAAAAAGAATTTACGAAGGTGGAGGATAGTGAACGGGATGCTCGTTCCACAATGGCAAAAATTGAGAGTGGATTCCTTTTAAATCTGCAAAAATTTCGAAAAGAATGAAAACGGAATTAAGCGATAAAAATAATCAGGACTTGTTTCGGAAACTGGTTAAAGAAAAAGCCCATCGTAAACTAAAGGCCCAGCATAATGATCAAAAAAGTGTTTGGTTTGGATTGGGAATGATGGGAATAGTGGGTTGGACTATTACTGTTCCTACATTACTTGGAGCAGGGTTGGGTGTTTGGCTTGATAAAAATCATCCCAATACATTTTCATGGACACTTAGCTTATTGATAATAGGCTTACTGGTTGGATGTCTCACTGCCTGGCACTGGATTTCCAAAGAACATAAAGAAATGAACCAAAAAGACGAGGAAGATGAGTGAATATTTATTTATGATACTGGTACTTCTAGTTGGATTAGCATTAGGAACTCTATTCTTTGGTGGTCTTTGGTTTACAGTAAAAAAGACAATTAATGCAAAGGCACCAGCTATTTGGTTTATCAGCAGTTTCTTTTTGCGTGTAAGCATTGTAATGATTGGGTTTTACTTTGTGGCTCAAGGAAGTTGGCAGCGGTTAATTATTTGTTTGGTGGGCTTTATTGTAGCCCGATTCGTTGTAACACATATAACCAAATCAATTGATTTAATACCTCAAAAAGACATTTATCATGAATCTTAGTCCCGACGAAACCATATTTTGGCAGCATGGCTTTTTCACCATTAACCTTACCATTGTAACCACATGGGCTATAATACTGGTATTGGTAGTAGGTTCTGCATTAATTACCCGTAAACTTAAGACAGGTATACATATTTCGCGCTGGCAATGTGTTCTCGAGATGCTTGTAACAGGCATAAACAATCAAATTAAAGAAATTGGTTTAAAAAAGCCCGAAGAATATATTGGCTTTATCGGAACGCTATTCCTATTTATCGTCATATCAAATGTTTGTATCATATTCCCTTGGTATGAACCGCCAACAGGTTCACTTTCCACTACCGCAGCACTTGCTATTTGTGTTTTCCTTGCCGTTCCATTTTTTGGGATTGTAAAATCAGGTATTGGAGGTTACCTTAAATCATACCTCAAACCCACATTTATTATGCTGCCATTTAACCTAATAAGCGAAACTACGCGCACACTCGCATTAGCCGTGCGTTTGTTCGGCAATATTATGAGTGGCGGAATGATTGTGGCCATACTCTTAAGCATTACTCCCTTTATATTTCCCATTGTAATGCAAGCACTTGGACTACTTACAGGAGTGGTGCAAGCTTATATCTTCAGCATTCTGGCTACCGTTTATATTGCAGCGGCCGTGCATGATTCTAAATCGTCAGATCAGGAAACAATAACAACTAAATAACAGGAGGATTGATTATGGATAGTGTTTCAATTATTGCAGTAGCATCAATTATTACTGCTGGGTTTTCAACAAGTATTGGATGTATGTTTCCGGCTATGGGCGAAGGAAAATCGGTTTCAACTGCTTTAACCTCAATTGCTCAACAACCCGATGCAGCGCCAACTATTACACGTACTTTATTCGTGGGATTGGCTATGATTGAGTCAACAGCTATATACTGTTTTGTAGTTTCTATGATTCTTATTTTCGCTAATCCATTCTGGAATTTTATTATCGCAAAATAATACAATCAAAATGCAAATAAACTGGTTTACTGTAATAGCGCAGGTACTTAATTTCCTCTTATTAATTTGGTTACTCAAGCGGTTTCTGTATAAGCCTATACTCAAAGCTATTGATGAACGCGAAGGAAAAATTGCGACGCAAATAAAGGATGCCGAAGCGAAAGACGCATTAGCTAAAAAAGAACAGGCCGAATTCAGCAAGAAAAATGAAACTTTCGATAAGCAACGGAAAGATCTTATGGAAAAAGCTATTGCCGAAACGAATGAGGAACGCCAGAAGCTACTTGAAGCTGCAAGGAACGACGCTAATGAGTTGCGTTTGAAACTGGAAAAATCATTGGAAGAGATGCAGGAAAACCTGAATCGCGATCTTGCAGAAAAAACCCATCATGAAGTTTTTGAAATAGCAAGAAAAACACTTGTCGACCTTGCTTCCGTTAGTCTTGAAGAACAATCGGCTAACATCTTTATAAAGCGTATCACTGAACTGAAAAATGAAGAAAGGAAGCAATTTATCGATGCTTTTAAATCCGTTTCAACCCCGGTTATTGTGCAAAGTGCGTTTGATTTGCCGAAAAAACAGCAAACTGAAATTGAAAGTGCAGTAAATGAAATACTTGGTGCGAAAACTAATTTTCAATTTAATACTACACCCGGAATAATCAGTGGTATTGAGCTTACGTCAAATGGGTATAAGCTGGCCTGGAGTATTTCAGAATATCTAGATTCCCTGAAAAAGAGTATTTCCGAAACGAGGAAAAAAGAACCACAAGTTGAAGCGAACGAAATTATTAAAGCCGCACCTAAGGTTGAAGCGAAAGCAAAACCAAAAAAATAAGGTTGATTTTTACCATGAGTAATAGTCGAAAATGAAATTTTCAATTTTTCTTTATTTGCCGTAGGCAATCAATATAGCTAGAACATGAATTATTCACGGAGATGCTTTGTCCGTCGGACATAAACTTTTATTTAAGATTAATCTCCTACGGAGAACACATTAAATAATCATTGTTTTCTATTGATGTTGAACTCCTAACGGAGTATATTATTTATCGAACTCAGGTTGAACGCAAAACATTAAGCAAAATCAAATAATAAAAATCATGCCAGCAAACCAATTTAAAAAAACGATAAATACCACATTCGATGAGTTGGAAAAAGGCAGGAATAATTACAAACCTTTATTTGAGCTCCGCGAAGTTGGCTATGTTGTAAGCGTATCTGCGGGAATTGTCAAAGTTTCGGGCCTTCCAAATGTGGGTTTTGAAGAGTTATTACAGTTTCCGAGCGGATTATTTGGCATAGCTTACAATATTGATGAAGATGAAATAGGTGTAATTCTTCTTGGTGAAGATTCTCTTTTGAATGCGGGTGATGAGGTGCAACGTACCGGCCGGGTAACGGATATACCTGTGGATAATTCATTAATTGGTAGGGTGATTAACCCATTAGGTGAGCCTATGGACGGCAAAAGCATCGTTTCATTTAAGCAACGACTACCGATTGAACGTCCTGCACATGCCATCATGGATCGCAAAACCGTTTCAGTTCCTCTGCAAACTGGATTAAAAGTTATTGATGCCCTTATACCTATTGGTCGGGGACAACGTGAATTGATTTTGGGCGATAGGCAAACAGGCAAAACAGCCATTGCCATTGATGC
Organism: Williamwhitmania taraxaci; assembly: GCF_900096565.1. Classification (NCBI taxonomy): domain Bacteria; kingdom Pseudomonadati; phylum Bacteroidota; class Bacteroidia; order Bacteroidales; family Williamwhitmaniaceae; genus Williamwhitmania; species Williamwhitmania taraxaci. The sequence continues at coordinate 4,534 of NZ_FMYP01000086.1, read as the reverse complement.
CATTCTTAACCAACAAGGCAAAAATGTGCTGTGTGTTTATTGTGCTATTGGTCAGCGAGCTTCTTCTCTAGCAAAAGTAATTGCAAACCTCGAAGCTAAGGGCGCTATGGAATATACCATTGTGGTTACAACCGAAGGGAACAACGCTCCAGGCTTAAAATATATTGCTCCTTATGCAGCGACAAGCATTGCTGAATATTTTATGGAACAAGGTCGTGATGTTCTCATTGTTTATGACGACCTCACACATCATGCGCGGGCTTACCGCGAACTTTCTCTTTTACTGAGAAGACCACCGGGACGTGAAGCATTCCCCGGCGATATTTTTTATATCCATTCAAGATTATTGGAACGGGCTACTCACCTAAGCGATAAGCTCAAAGGTGGTTCTCTTACAGCTTTGCCAATTATTGAGACAGAAGCTCAAAATATATCCGCATACATTCCCACAAATCTCATATCTATTACCGACGGACAAATATACCTTTCCCCTAAACTGTTTGAATTGGGAATATTGCCAGCCGTTGATGTGGGTAAATCTGTTTCGCGTGTTGGAGGTAAAGCACAACTACCGGCATATCGTTCCATTACGGGTAACCTAAAGCTAGACTACTCACAGTTTGAGGAATTGGAATCTTTTTCTCGCTTTGGCACACGAATGGATGACGCTACAAAAAAAATTATCGAACGTGGTAAGCGAATCCGAATGTGCTTTAAACAGCATGAACTTCAACCCATGTCTGTCCCGGAACAAATAATGATACTTCTCGCATTAACCAGTGGGTTGTTCGATAGCATTCCGATTAGCAAAATGAGGGAGGCAGAGGTTGCCTTACAAAAATTGGATGCTGAACTTCCTACCGAAATTCTAAAACGGTTATTCTCAGATAAAGAATTGAGCAGTTCCGACCGGGAAACAATTTTGAAAATGGCCGGGATAATACTTGAACCGTTTCAGGAAAAACCCGAAACAGAACTAACCAATACGTAATGGAAACACAAGCAAGTTTACAGAGAAAACTGAACGGTGCCACAGATCTTAAATCTGTAGTTCGATCCATGAAAGCGATGGCCGCTTCAAATATCGGGCAATACGAGTTGGCTGTTAGTTCACTTGGCGATTACTACCGGGCTGTTTCTTTGGGTATCATTGCTTATTTCAGACAGGAAGAAATTTATACCATAACCGAACAAAACCCACCTAATGGAAACCTCGAGAAAACAATACTTGCCATTGTTTTCGGTTCAGACCAAGGCTTAGTGGGTCAATTTAACGATTCAGTTTCCGATTTTGTATCCCAATCGCTCCACGACTTGCCCGGTAAAGTAGAAATATGGGCAGTAGGCGAACGGGTTCAATTGCTACTTTCAGATATTGGTTATAATACAGCACAGCTTTTCCCTGTTCCTAATTCGGTTAATGCAATTACTCCGCTTGTTCAGCAAATTTTAGTGAAAAGTGAAGAACGGTTTGAGAAGGTAAATACAACTGAAGTTTATATTTTCCATAACAGACCCAAATCACGGGCTGGTTACGAACCTGTAATCCAACGATTGCTGCCATTGGATGAAAAATGGAGGCAATCGCTCACAGAACTTAAGTGGCCAACAAAACTGATACCGCAAGTTATTGGAGGAGTTAGACCAACCCTATTGGCACTTATTCATGCCTATCTTTTTACCACAATGTTTAAAGCATGTGCTGAGTCATTGGCCAGTGAAAACGCAAGTCGTTTAGCCGCTATGCAACGTGCCGAAAAAAACATCGATGAATTACTGGATGATCTTACCCATAAGTTTCATAGTTTACGGCAAAGCTCAATTGATGAAGAGTTGTTTGATGTGGTATCAGGGTATGAGATGTTATCGAAATAAATGTGCAAATGCGTATGGATTTTACTGGTTTACAGACCTTGCCATATCACCTATTATCGTTGACGCAATCGACAAACGCGGTATTGAATTTCTAGAATCGACAGTGAATATTAAAGACATTCGCAGAAAATATCACAAAGAAGTGGAAAAGGTTTTTTTTAATAATTAATAAAAAATAAAAATTATGAAATCGAAAAAACAACTAGGCATTTGGATGGATCATTCAGTTGCCCATTTTATCGGATTAAATGATAACTCTACAGAAAACAAAACCATTACGGCGCAGGTTGGCGAACAGGATGAAGCGCTTAACTCGCGTGATGAAACCATGATACAAAACAAAGAACAAAACGAACTTTCTGGTTTCTTCAAGCGTCTAGGAGATGTAATCATCAATTATGATGAAGTACTTCTGTATGGACCAACCAACGCAAAAACTGAATTGTTAAACCAGTTAACGGCAGATCATCATTTTGATGAGGTTAAAATTGAAGTAAAAACGGCTGAGAAAATGTCTGACAATCAACAACAGGCTTTTGTTCATCAGTATTTTAACTACTCAAAATAGAAAAATATAACAGAACATGGCTGAATTACAATCAACCTCCGTTGCAATTATTGTTGCACATCCCGATGATGAAACTCTTTGGGCAGGAGGAATGATTCTGAGCCATCCCGAGTGGAACTGTTTTGTTGTTTCTCTTTGCCGGGGTAGCGACACCGATCGTGCCCCAAAGTTTTACAAGGCATTAAAAATTCTAAATGCTGCGGGAGCAATGGGCGATTTGGACGACGGACCAGAACAATCGCCATTGAACGAGCAGGTTCTTGAACGTACTATTTTGGAACTATTGCCGCCAAAACATTTCGATTTGGTGATTACCCATAATCCGAACGGAGAATATACCCGCCACATCAGGCACGAAGAGACAGGTAAGACAGTATTGAAACTCTGGCAAAATGGCAAAATATCAACCATTGAACTTTGGACCTTTGCTTACGAGGATGGCAACCGAAAATATTATCCAAAACCCGATGAAAACGCATCTGTATTTCTCCAACTTTCAGAAATGATATGGCAGAAGAAATACAGCATATTAACAGAAACATACGGATTTGAAAAGAATAGTTGGGAAGCAAAAACAACGACACATGCAGAAGCATTCTGGAAATACACTGACCATACAGATATTAAAAAACTAATTAATTGAGCACTAGATTATGAAAGTATTAGTATTATACGACTACCCACCATCACCGGGGGGACTTGCAACTCAGGGAGACCTTCTCTACAAGGGACTCCAAGAATTAGGTGTAGATGTTCATGCTGTTCATTTTGAATCGGCACAGGAAAAGGAATGGTATTACCGTTGGTTTAAGCCGGATGTGGTGGTTGGTGTTGGTTATTGGGGATACACGCCTCATTTGGTGCTTCACCCACAAAGATATGGTGTGCAGCCTGTGCCATGGTTAGTTGCTGATGGATATATCGCCAATTATCAGGAGGTTCTGAATGCTCTTCCGCTCATTTTGGTAACATCCAATTGGGTAAAGGAAATGTACGTCCGCGATGGTATTAGTGGTGATAAAATTGAAGTTTTACCTGTTGGCTGTGATACCGATTCATTTAGACCTTATAGCAAAGATGATCCTAAAATTCAGGCTGTCCGTGAATCTTTAGGTGTTTCGCCTGATCAGCTGATGATTCTCACTGTAGGTGGCGATGCCGCATCGAAGGGAGCACAGGAAGTCATGCAGGCGTTAGCAATCATCGAGGCCAAAGCACCCGATTGGAAATATGTCTGTAAAGTCTGGCCTCAGCCGCGAACTAAAGCTCAAAATCTGCTCGATCTGGAACTGGCAACCCACCTGGGAATTGATAAGAATGTGGTTTATACCACCAATACAATTTCCAGAACATTTATGCCATACCTTTTTGGTGCTTGCGATATTTATGCAGCACCTTCCCGCCTCGAAGGGTTTGGAATGCCGCAAGTGGAAGCAGGCGCCTGTGGAAAACCAGTGTTAAGCATCAAAGCCATGGGAATGCTGGATACACTTATTCACGGCGAAACTGCATTTCTGGCCGAAGTGGCACGGAAAATTGTGGTAAATGAAGTAATGCTGGGTGAAGAATCAGGCTTTGAAGACAACCACAAAGTGAAATTTGATGTGCCCCGCACGGTTGATTACCGAGCAAATGTTCAGGATATTGCTAAGTATCTGAAGATTTTAATGGCCGATTCGGAATTACGCGATAAAATGGGAAAAGCTGGAAGAGAACGCGTGGTTGCGAATTTTGACTACCGTGTCGTAGCAAAACGTTTTGTTCAGATTATTAGCGAAAAATTAGGAATACCTTATATCCGCAACATAAAAGCATAAAATAATCGGGAACCCCTGTAATAATAATCATCACAAGGCTTTCCCGATTAAAATATTTTCACCTACTTAGGTGAAAACTAGATAAAACGGTCGAAGTTGTGCCACCCATTTCGGTTCAAGTTGTGCCAGGCGTTTCGGTCGAAGTTGTGCCACTTTTTTAGGTGCATTTAGGCTATTGTTTCGGTCGAAGTTGCGCCACCCGTTTCGACGCAAATTGCGCCATTGAGCCATTGAAAGGAATGATTTCTATCTTATCGCTGAAACTTAAATCAGG
>NZ_FMYP01000085.1 GCF_900096565.1 Williamwhitmania taraxaci | reverse complement strand
GGGGCAGACTTTCGCCTCCCCCAGCTGAGCCGTAAGTGATGCATCCGTATTTTTCAGCTCCCGCATTACCGTAACGCGCTCTTGTTCTGTCAACTGTTTTGCGAGTTCTCGGATTTGTTCAATTATTGTCATATCATAGAGACTTTCCACTAAGATAAGCAAATTTTTGCAACAACATTATCACTGAATAGAGCCAAATCATTCTATAAATTATCAGCAATTCATGGATTGCTCCAACTTCGATTAGAATGCGTTACTATATGTCCGTCTCAAACTGGTAGATACAAAAAAGGACGACCTAATTACCGTCCTTCCCTATATAAATTCAACCCATCGATGTTTTGAGGCTTAATTGCAACATGGATGGAATGCTCTTAATTAGCAATAATTTGGAGCAACTCGTTGATTATCTGTATTGCGAATTTAGCACTACGCTGAACTGTTTTTGACCGGCAATTTGATCTCCGTCCAAACCAAAGAATGGGCTGTATTTTCCGGCTGGCAGGTCTTTTAATGTATAGGCATTGCAGATTCTTGCTACATCAACATATTTTGTTGCTGCGGTGTTTATTGCCGAAGCAGTTATTGCTACCAATGCTCCAATAGCACCACCTCCACCTGCCGAAACGGCTGTGCTATAGGCCACGTTTCCTCGTCTGGTATATACGATTTCGTTGGTTTTTGTTGATTTAAAAATATACTCTACATCAATGTATACCTTCGCAGCAAGGCTCGATTTGTCCCATTTATGAATGATGGTAAAGAGAACAATATCGGCACCAAATACTTCTCTAAACTTAGTTAAAGGAGTATTTAGGAAAAGTTCAGAATCGTATGCACTCTCTTTTTTTAATATCTCCATGGAGAGGAATGGGGGAATTACATAGAAACCTGAATTAGCAAGGGGAACATTCAGTGTAGAGTGGAAGTATTCCTTGGCCTCTACGTTTGTACTCCTATTGATGGGGGGCATGAGCAAAACCGTTAGCGGTTTTTCTGCATACATTCCCTTATAGGCAACTGATTTTTGAACAGGTGTGGTTGTGGCACAACTCGATAGCAGTACGGCTGATATTCCTAGCAGGATTATTGTTTTTTTCATTTGTCAAGCAGGGTTAAAATTCTATCAATAAACACCTTCGATTCAGGATAAAGTGCCACTTCTTTCAGAAGCATGGCTTTCCCTTCTTTGGTTCTATTTGCTTGTAGCAGCACAAAACCATAATCGGCATAAATGCCAGGAGGAACTACGCCTCGTGATCCATTTTGCTTTTCAATAATTTTTTGATAGGATGCAATTAGTTCTTGTGTAGATTTCTCATCGCTGTTTTTGAGATAGTTATAACTTGCCGTTTCATACTTACCCCACGTATATAGTGGCTTTTGTGTGGTGCATGACGCAAATAAAAAGAGAGAAAATGATACGATTATAATTCTTTTCATGGCAACAGTATTTTTTTAGTTTCTTGTGCCGAAACAAATATTTGTTTTTTATAAACCACCTTGCTGTTGTAGGATACGGTAACAGTGTGGGTGCCAGTGGATATTGCATAAACACTACCCTTAGGTCGGTCTGCGTGGTCCTTGTTTACCTCTGCCTTAAAAGTAATCTTGTCATCAACATTAACATCCACACCTCCTTTATAATTGCTTGGATTTCCTAGAAATTCCAAGAATGTTTCGTTTTCTAAGCCGGTTGCTACTGTTTTTACTCCGGTGCAACTAGTTAGGAATGCCAAACCAATTGCGACTATAAATAGTATTTTTTTCATTATTTAACCTCCTTGATATAGTAGGTGCTTAAATCTTCTTTGTTAATACTGCCTTCGATGAACGACACCATGGAGAACTCACTCTGAGGATTTTCGCCACCGAGAAAGTCAATTTTAATTTTTCCAACTGGCTTACCGGGCAGTTCAATCATCATACCTGTTTGGGGGTTTTTTACACTGTTACCCTTCTCTACAACTTGATAGACGTCTCCAACTTTTAATCCTTGGCTTTTACCTCCTGAAATTAAGATACCGTTCTCATCGTAAGTGAGAAAATATGATTTCCAAGGTCTGTCCATGCAATTATTAATGACATTCTCAACCAGTTTTGAAATGGCGGCAGAAATTGCCTTGTCGCTTAGTGTTGCATCGAAATCGGTTCGTTCGCCAAGGCCCATAACTGTTTTGTTCGTAGTTTCGGCTTGGCCCTTGGCCTCTTCGGAATATATGATTTGGCCTGTCGAAACATCCACCAAGCGGATGCTTACTCCAGCTTGCACCGTTTGTGTCTTACTCCGTGAAAATGCGTTTACATCGCCCATGTTCTTACGTCCAAATTCGGTTATCGAACCTATAATTAGATAGTCGGCGCCAACCTTTTGGTATCCCTCGTCTCCTGCTAGTTTTAACTCTTCCAAAACTTTATCCATATCTTGTCTTTCCAACAGGATAAATTTATTGGTTGATGCCAGTTTGGTCGATAAAATGTCAACCGCTTGTTTGGCAACAGGGTCGTTTGCCTTGTCGTAAAATACTCCTTTTGCATACTGTGTTTCATTCGAAAAACGTGCAATGGCTACTTTCCGTTTTAGGGATTGTTCTGCTTTCTTGATCTCTTGTATCTGTGGCTCAACTTTGACCACTTTTTGTTGTGTGGTGCAACTGACAGCCGTTACAAATACTGCAAGGCCGATTAAGATTTTCTTCATCTTGTTTTAGAATTAGTTGACAGGGTTGATTTGTTGTTTTAGAACTAACTACTGTAAAACATTTACCGCATTTGGTTTATTGCTCAAAAAGAACATGTTTTTGATATCCAAAACCAAATCAAATTTACTACACTTCGTTTGAATTTCCTAATACATTTGTTTAAATCAATGTAATTCTATTTTCAGACAATTGACCTGTCTCTTCTGTTAAACTATCTCCTATTATTTGTAATTTATCACACCTATTGATTTTTCTCCTGAATGGAATTCTTTTATTATTCTTAGGCTTTAATCTACCTATATATTTTTATTTCCAAGCGAAGTATGCATAGTGAGTGTCCCGAAGAACTGAAAATAGGTGTTAAACCATTAGTATAAAAAAAAGGACGACCTAATGGCCGTCCTTTACTATAATTGTGGAAGATGAAATTACATCATACCGCCCATACCGCCCATTCCTGGGTTCATTGAAGGCATTGAATTTTCTTCTTTTTTCTCAACTAAAACGCATTCGGTTGAAAGGAACATTCCAGCAATGGATGCTGCATTTTCAAGGGCAATACGGGTAACCTTAGTTGGGTCGATAACGCCGCTCTTGAAGAGGTTTTCGTAAGTATCGGTGCGCGCATTGTAACCAAAGTCGCCCTTTCCTTCTTTCACCTTCTGAACAATTACGGAACCTTCGAGACCTGCATTAGTAACAATTTGACGAAGAGGCTCTTCGATTGCTCTCTTTACGATAAGCATACCGGTAGTTTCGTCATCGTTGTCGCCCTTAAGACCTTCAAGAATTTCAATAGCGCGGATGTAAGCAACACCACCACCGGGAACAATTCCTTCCTCAACAGCAGCGCGGGTTGCGCTAAGTGCATCGTCAACGCGGTCCTTCTTTTCCTTCATTTCTACTTCCGAAGAAGCACCAACGTAAAGAACAGCTACACCACCTGCAAGTTTCGCCAAGCGCTCCTGCATCTTTTCGCGATCGTAATCGCTGGTAGTGTTCTCCATTTGGGTTTTGATTTGGCCAACACGGCTTTGGATTGCAGCCTTTTCACCAGCACCATTTACCAAAGTGGTATTCTCCTTATTGATGGTAACCTTCTCGGCACGACCAAGCATTTCGAGCGTAGCGCCGTCTAGACGTAGACCCTTCTCTTCGGAGATAACAACGCCTCCGGTTAGAATTGCAATATCTTCGAGCATTTCCTTACGGCGATCGCCAAAGCCTGGAGCCTTAACGGCTGCAATCTTAAGAGAGCCACGGAGTTTGTTTACCACAAGGGTTGCAAGCGCTTCGCCGTCAATATCCTCGGCAATAATCAAAAGGGCACGTCCCGATTGAGCAACAGGTTCCAATACAGGAAGCAAGTCCTTCATGGTGCTTACCTTCTTATCGGTAATGAGGATGTATGGGTTTTCGAGTGATACTTCCATTTTCTCCGCATCGGTAATGAAGTAGGGGGAGATGAAGCCTCTGTCGAACTGCATACCCTCAACAACCTCTACGTAAGTTTCAATACCCTTGCTCTCTTCAACGGTGATAACGCCTTCGCGCTTAACCTTGCCCATTGCCTCAGCAATAAGTTTGCCAATAGTGTTGTCGTTGTTGGCTGAGATGGTTGCTACCTGCTCAATCTTGAGGTTGTCCTCACCAATTGATTGGCTTTGCTTTTTTAGGCTTTCAACAACTTTAATAACTGCCTTATCGATTCCCCTCTTTAGGTCCATTGGGTTTGCACCAGCGGTAACGTTCTTAAGGCCAACGGTAATAAGCGATTGGGCAAGAACTGTTGCAGTAGTTGTACCATCACCGGCATCGTCAGCGGTTTTGGAAGCAACTTCCTTAACCATTTGAGCACCAATGTTTGCATATGGGTCAGAAAGTTCAATTTCCTTGGCAACGGTAACGCCGTCCTTAGTTACTTGGGGAGCACCAAATTTTTTGTCAATAACCACGTTGCGACCTTTTGGTCCGAGGGTTATTTTTACTGCATTTGCAAGTTCGTCAATTCCTTTTTTAAGCAGGTCGCGAGCTTCGATATTGAATTTTATTTCTTTAGCCATGACTATGATTTTTTTAGTTTTACCTATAGATTAGAGACAACCGAAAATGTCCGATTGTTTCATAACAAGATAGTCCTTACCCTCGATGGTAATTTCTGTTCCTGCGTATTTACCGTAGAGAACTTCGTCGCCTACCTTAACTTCCATGGTTATATCCTTTGCGCCTATTCCCACGGCAACCACTTTGCCTCTTTGAGGTTTTTCCTTTGCTGTGTCGGGAATGTAAATGCCACTGGCAGTTTTTTCTTCAGCTTCTTTTGGTTCTACAAGAACTCTGTCTGCTAGTGGGGTGAATTTTACTTTTGACATATGTGTTGTTTTTAAGTTAAACGATTTTTTGTTTTCTTGGTATGGCACAATTCGTGCCAAAGCACCATTTATGCAGGTTCGCCGTAATTGTGACACTCTCCCGCGACCCTGATGATCATAAAGTATTGGTAACCGCTATAAAAATAGAATTATCCGTCCTGCCAGACTGGGCAAAAAAAATGTCAGTATAGTGACATACTGACATTTTTCGACAAAAGATTGTTTGACTTATTTCTTTTCAGCAGGCTGTTGCTGTGCTGGAGTTTCCTGAGCTTTGTTTTCTTTTGGTGCAGCAACAGGGAAGCTTTGATTTTGATTTGGGGTGGCAACCTCTTTTGCCTTTGTCACAATTTCCGATTTAACGTTAACTTTTCCAGTCGATCCAGTAAATCCAACGGATAAAAGGCTAAGAACTAAAAGAGAAATGGCTAGGCCCCATGTGAGTTTTTCAACAAAATCGGCCGTTTTTCTTACTCCCATAACTTGGTTTGTGCTTGAGAGATTTGCTGCAAGCCCTCCACCTTTGGAGTTTTGAGCTAAAACGGTAATGGCCAATAGAATGGACGCAATGATAATTAGGATTGAAATGGCGGTATACATGTGATTGAGTTTATTTTGTTACTGTAGTTTTTTCTTAACCTCTTCAATTTGACTGGCAAAGTAAGCACTTTTTTCTGGATATTTCAAGCATAATTTTTCATAGGCAGCAATTGCTTTTTCGAAAAGTTTTTGCTCTACAAAAATCCGGGCAAGCATCTCGGTGGCTACATCTTGTGGCTCCTTAAGGCTTTCGAGTGAAATATCTTCTTGGTCGGTGGGTAGTTCTTTGGGTGGCGTAATCCTTGGGGCGGCCTTAAGAAAGGCATCGATTAGGTCCACTTTTTCATCAACTTCATCTAGTTCAATGAGGTCTTTACTTGGAAGAGAATTTGGCAGGCTATTTTGTGATTCAATGATTTTTTCGGCTTGACTATTTTCCGTGATCTCCAGCAAATCGACCTCCACCAACACTGGTTTAGCCAATTCCTCGTACTCTTGTGTGTCGATTTCTTTGGGCGTAGTTGTTCTATTGTGCTTAGTGATGTATTGCTGCAAGAGCAAACGACTTTGGGCATAGAGCGCTGCAACGCGAATCCGTATCTGCTGCCCATCGCCCTGACGGGTAGCATCGAAGATATGTGCTGCTTCAAACCAAGGATATTGCTCTATGAGTGCGTTTATCTCCTGATCGTTCTCAGGTGTGCGCTCTATTGTGCCAGCTAATAGCCCGTAGAAAGTATCTGCGTTAACCATGGATTTACCAGTTTGCAACTGCTGCGTTAAATATTTCATCAACCAATTTATCGACAATTGTTTTGGCCAACCCTGATTCTACCTGTATTAACTGCTGGGCGCCAGGGAAATCCTCGTATTGGGAAAAGGACTTATTGTAGTTCAGTTCAGGATTTTTTTTATTGGTAAACTTTACCATAACGGTTATGGTAAGCCTGTTTTGTGACGCATACTGGTCGCTTTGTATTGCTACTGGTGAAACAGTGTAACCGGTAATCTGGCCTTCAAAGTTTAGGTCCGCATCACTCTGAATTACCATCAGGGAGGTTTGAGAAACAAACCTATCCTTAATCGATTCGGTTAGGGTTTGGCTAAGTGTTGGATTTATAATGGGGGCAACGTTGGTAATGTATTGTACGCTTACACTTCGCGTATCGGGCGATATGGATGCCCCGTTAAATGCGTATTTCATGGAACAAGACGTTACTAACGCAAGGGCCAGAATAGATACAATTGAAACGGTTGATTTACACAGATTCATTTTGCAAGTTTTTTGATGTTATTCAAGATCATGTTCCTTCAGTTTTCGGTATAATGTTCGCTCAGAAATTCCCAATTCTCGGGCTGCCATTTTGCGTTTTCCTTTGTGCCTTTCTAGTGCCTTTTTGATAAGTTCAACCTCTTTATCGCCGAGCGAAAGAGATTCTTCTACAAATTCTTCGGCATCTACAATTCTTCGCGTATTCTTTGATAGATTATCTACAATCCTACCATTTTCGTTGTTCTGGTTTGCGTCGATGGAGGAGGAGTGGTAGAGTTGCTGTATCAGCCTTACGTTATCTGGTTCAATAGTCTCTCCAGGTCGTTTTTGCATAAGGTCGAATACCAGTTTTTTCAGATCGTTCATATCGCTCTTCATTTCGAAGAGCACCTTGTATAAGATCTCCCTTTCGGAACTGAAGGTGTGTTCGTCAATACCCTTGTATAGGGCAGGCAGTTTCACCTCGGTGTAATCGGGTAGGTAGTTGCTGAGAGTTTCGGTCGATATCTCACGATTCTCTTCAATAACGGAAATCTGTTCTGTAACGTTTTTTAGCTGGCGTATATTTCCTCGCCACTTATAGTTTTCGAGCATTCTTCTTGCTTCATTGCTAAGAACGATAGCGGGCATGCGGTACTTTTCGGCAAAATCGGATGCGAATTTTCGAAAAAGGAGGTAGATATCTTCCACCCGATCCCTTAGTGGGAGCATGGTGATTGGCACCGTGTTTAGGCGGTAGTAAAGATCTTCTCGGAATTTATTTTCCTGAATTGCAGCAATAAGATTAACGTTGGTTGCAGCAATTACCCGTACATTCGTTTTTTGAGCCTTGGAGGACCCTACCCGCATAAACTCACCCGTTTCGAGCACACGTAGTAACCTTACTTGAGTGGAAAGTGGAAGTTCTGCCACCTCGTCCAAGAAAATTGTACCTCCATCGGCCCCTTCAAAGTATCCTTTCCTGCTTTCGGTTGCCCCAGTAAACGATCCTTTTTCGTGGCCGAATAGTTCCGAGTCAATTGTTCCTTCAGGAATTGCTCCGCAGTTTACCGCAATATATGGACCATGCTTTCGGGCGCTAAACTGGTGAATCACTTGAGGAAACACCTCTTTACCAGTACCGCTTTCGCCAGTAATGAGTACACTTAAGTCGGTTGGGGCCACCTGCACTGCCACCTCAAGGGCTCTAAGGAGACCATTACTGTTGCCTATAATGCTGAAACGTTGCTTTATCCTCTGAAGATCAATCATCTATAGAATCGTGAAATACTCTTGTAAACATACCTAATTTGTTACTGACAAAATTACATGCTACTTCTCAATTCTCCAAAATATGTTCGATTTTATATTGTTTTGTTTTCAAATACGCATTGTAAATCATGTCAGAGATGTTCAATCAGATGATTTTTGTAGGTTTAGGCTGCTAATAGAGTATGGGATAATATTATTTTTCCTGCGATTATTAGGAAAGAGCAAAAATGCGACCCGAGGGTCGCATTTCTTATGCTTCTGGGGTAATACTAAATCCCAACTTTTTAATGTCGTCCCAATATGACGGATAGGTGGTGTTAACCTGCGTTGGATTTTCCACAATAACGTTGTATCCAAATAGGGCTGCGGGGGTAAATGCCATCGCTAGCCTATGGTCGAGGTGGGCGGGTATAAATAACTCCTTTCCTTTTTCTGGCATATCTAAATGACCATCAAAAGAAACTGTCTCTGCATTGTTTTCGGCTTTGGTCTTTAATGTTGCGCCAAGTTGGGCTAAGCATTCACGGAGCATTTGCGCTCGTTCTGGAGCTCTACCGCCTAGGTTTACCCCTTTTATTTTAAAAGGAACACCCAACAGAGCGCAGGTAACTGTAAAGCACGGAATAAGGTTGTAGTTATTGGAGAAATCGTAGTTAAAGTGCTTTGCAGTTCGTTTTGTTTTGGTGAGCACAATATCTTCTCCTTGGGCTGTTGTTTTAATTCCTAGTCCTTCAAATAATTCTTTGATTACACTATCCTCTTGAAAGGTGTCATATTTCAAGCCTCTTATGGTGAGTTCTTTTGAACTTGAAAGTGTAAGCATTTGATACCAGTAGGATGCATTACCCCAGTCGCCTTCAAATGCTACATGACTACCGTCGTTGTATATATTTTCAATTAATACATCATCGTTTCCCCAATGTGGATTCACACCCATATGTTGCAATAACTTAATATTCTGAATAATGTAAGGCGATGAGGAGTATGCGGTAGTTATTTTTGTTGAAGCGGCTTCCGATAGGTTTGGGGAGAGAACTAGGGATGCAGAAATATGATCGCTCGAAATTGTTGCATCGATTCTTGAGATAGTACCAGTTATGTTCTTGCCAATAATCCTTACTGGGGAAGAGCCCGAAACTTCAACAAAACTTATGTTGGCTCCGGTGGCCGCTAATACCTCAACAATTTCGCGAATTGGTTCCGTTTGCATTTTCTCAGAAGCAGCAATAATCCACTCTCCCTTGTAAATGGCAAGGTATTGCCCAATAAAGCGAAGGGCTACCCTCTGTTTTATATGAGCAATCCGACTCCCTTCCGAAAGTATCTCTTTGTCGAAGGAGGTAGGGCCTTTTATTGCGGGCTCTAGGCCGTCCTCTTTTTTAGCGTTTGCACTGTTGCGGTGAATCGCTTTTATTGTTAGGACTTTGTTATTAATTCTCTTGGATGCGGTAAGGCTAATTTCACCTAGCAATGCATCGAGCTCTCTTGTAACTTTATATTTTAACATGGCTTAAGTATATGTAAAACCAAAATTTGCCAATTTCAAAAGTAACCTTTCTAGCCAACCGTTGTCATTTTTATAGCGGATATTTCCATTAAAAAACGCTAAATTGCATACATTCAGAGGAATGTATTTGTTCTTAAAAATCCCATTGGCGAGAATCTGATCGAAAGATGGACCGCAAAGGGGGCTTTTCTTGTGTTCGTGATGCCGCCCAGTGTGAATAATTCGGTTACAAGACTGCTCATATTAACACTCTCGATCTGATTCTTTTTCTTCTGAATTATCTTGAAAAGGAAAAAATGTGGGTATATTTACAAAGCCAATGCTTTGTCTCCAGTTTCTTTGCAAATAGGAGTAATTTTTAATCGCATTAAGTTTTTACTGTGGCTTGGCAATAAGGTTCGAAAGTAGGTAATCAACATTTCAGATTTAAACCTATAAAAGCTTAATTATATGGTAATTGAAAATGGTAAGCAAACGGTTCAATTCAAAGGACAGCGGATCCTTTATGCTATTCTTCTGGGAATAATGGTGGTTCTCTTGTTTTACCTTTTCCCCGAAGAAACACCTGTGTTTGGCATTTCGAAGTGGGCCGTGGTCGGGATTCCTGTTATAGTCTATATTCTATTCATTATATATCACTTCATTATTAATTCCAGCTACGTTTATTTCTCTAACGAAAAAGGGATTTTAGTCTTTCGCTTCTTTTCAATGCGACTGCTGGGCGAGAGTCGAAAAAGCATAGAGATTCCGGCCGACCAACTGGGGGCGTTTTCTATTGAAAAGGGATTTTTTGGCAGAAGGATTGATCTAACGCTTTTTAAGCGTGTAGGCAGGGGAAACGCCAAGTATCCACCATTTAGTATTTCTCTCTTGCCACGAAAGGAACGAGACAAACTCATACACGTCTTGAATTCATTGGTCTCAGTCGAAAAATAATTGGGTTTAGCGATGTATACCGAGGGCTTACATTTCTTCATTGCCATTGACATGATTCCGGGCATTGGAAGTATCAATGCTAAGCGGTTGATTGCCTATTGTGGAGGCGCGGAGGCGGTATTTAAGGAGAAAAAGGCATTACTACTTAAAATTCCAGGTATTGGAGAAACGCTTGCAAAAGAGATTGCTCATCAAAAAGTATTGCAGCGGGCCGAGAACGAACTGAATTTTATTAATCGGTATAACATTGCCGCTTACTCTTATTTGGACAAAGACTACCCCGATAGGCTAAAGGCATGCGAAGATGGTCCTGTGGTTATTTTTTCGAAAGGCGATGTCAACTTCAACGAGGGAAAGGTGATGGCCATTGTGGGTACTCGAAATGCCACCGACTATGGAAAGACAATGTGCGAGCAGATTATAGAAGAGTTGGTGACTCTGGGACATTCCCCAATTATTGTGAGCGGATTAGCCTTTGGTATTGATATTTGTGCGCACCGAATTGCCCTAAAAAAATCGCTTAAAACCATCGCTGTACTTGGCCATAGCCTCGATACTATTTATCCGTCGGAGCACAAGAATACCGCTCGAGAAATTGTAAGTCACGGAGCCCTTGTTAGCGATTTTCCTTCGGACACAAAAATTGACCGAAAAAACTTTATCAAGCGAAATAGAATAATTGCCGGACTGAGCGATATAACTCTAGTGGTAGAGTCGGGGGCTAAAGGTGGCGCCCTGATAACTGCCGATTTGGCTAACTCCTACAATCGTGATGTGGCGGCCTTACCGGGCCGTACGGGCGATAAATATTCGGAAGGGTGCAATCGGCTTATAAAAACAAACCGGGCAGCCATGGTCGAATCTGCAGTGGATATCCAAGAACTCATGCAGTGGGAATCCAATACTGGTGTTGTAAAACATGCGGTTCAAACTAATCTTTTTACGGAGTTACTCCCTGATGAGAAAGTGATTACGGAACTGCTTGATAGCCTTGACAAAGAGAGTCTGGATGCATTGGCTTTACGTGCTAAAATGCCTGTAAGCAAAGTTTCGGCAATTCTTCTAAGCCTTGAATTTGCTGGTATTGTAAGAAGTTTGCCTGGAAAACAATACTGTTTGACGCGCCGATAAAAGGTAAATTGTATTCACCAACTTTTACTAAGTTTGTGCGCATTTCCATTTTATGTATATCGACACACACGCCCATCTATATTTGCCTGATTTTCAACCCGACTTGGAAGAGGTGATAAATTACTCCAAATTAGTTGGTGTAGAGATGTTTGTGCTTCCAAATGTCGATCTTGAAACTGTTAATCCCTTGATGCAGGTAGTGAACGAGCATGCTTCATGTTATGCAGCAATGGGTTTGCACCCTACTTCTGTTAGTGCCAACTACAAAACGGTTTTAGAGGAGATTGTCGGTTGGTTTTCGCGTTCCAAGTTTATTGCAGTAGGGGAAGTTGGTATCGACTTGTATTGGGACAAAACTTATTTTAAGCAGCAGCAGGAGGCCTTTGCAGCACAAATCGACTTAGCCCTTTCGCTTAGCCTCCCAATTATTATACATTGTCGGGAGGCATTTTCCGAAATTTTTGATATTCTTGAAGCATATAGAGGTAGAGGGCTTAGAGGCGTTTTCCATAGTTTCTCGGGTGGAACTAAGGAGGTAAATTGGATTCGTAACTTTGGTGGATTTTATTTCGGCATTGGAGGTGTAATCACTTTTAAAAATTCCAGTCTAAAGGAAGTGATTCGCCAGATTCCTTTGGACGAAATTCTATTGGAAACGGACTCTCCATATCTAGCACCCGTGCCTCATCGTGGAAAACGCAACATGCCATCGTATATTCCTGTAATCGCTCAGGCATTAGCAATATACAAAGTGTCTACACCAGAATTGGTGGAGGAATGCACAACGAGGAATGCACACAAACTTTTCAACTTTAATTAGGTTTGCGATCTATGGATGGAAAGGAAATAACTTCAATTTTGGTGATTTATACCGGTGGAACCATTGGTATGAAGCATAATCCCGAAACAGGCTCGCTCGCTCCTTTTAATTTTGAGCAGATTGAGGTTGAAGTTCCCGAACTGAAGAAATTTGGCTTTAAGTTAGATACAATCTCCTTTTCCCCTTTAATTGATTCCTCAAATATTACACCTGAATTTTGGGTACGACTAGTGGAGATGGTAAGGGATAACTATAGCCGTTATGATGGATTTGTTATTCTGCATGGTACTGATACTATGTCGTATACCGCCTCGGCGCTAAGTTTCATGATTCAAAACCTCGATAAGCCTATCGTTTTAACTGGTTCGCAACTTCCTATTGGTGTGCTGCGTACCGATGGAAAGGAAAACCTAATTTCCGCGATTGAGATTGCTGCTGCCTGTAAAAACGGTCAACCTTTGGTTCCCGAGGTATCTATTTTCTTCGAGAACAGGTTGTTTCGAGGAAACCGAACCACCAAGCATAATGCCGACCACTTTAATGCTTTCCGAAGCGACAACTACCCTCCATTGGCCGAAGCAGGTATAAGCATTAAGTATAATCATGCCTATATTAACTATCCCACTGGCAATCGCGTATTAAAAACGTTTACCAGTTTGGAAACCAACTTGGCAATTCTTAAACTTTTTCCGGGGATGACTCCCGCTGTTTTGGATGGTATTTTATCTATTCGTGGGTTGAAGGCCTTGATAATTGAAACGTTTGGCTCGGGTAATGCGCCCACTACGCCATGGTTTTTGAGCAAAATTGAGCAAGCAGTGGATAGCGGACTCTTAGTTTTGAACGTCACCCAATGCCATGCAGGGAGCGTCGATATGGAAAAATATGAAACAGGTATCCTACTTAAAAAAATAGGTGTTTTGAGCGGATACGATATAACTACTGAGGCTGCAGTAGCAAAATTGATGTTTCTTTTGGGGCAAAATATCACCTCGGAAGAGATACGCCTCCATCTTGATGAATCTATAAGCGGAGAAATAAGCAATTAGAGTTTGGTTTAAA
>NZ_FMYP01000084.1 GCF_900096565.1 Williamwhitmania taraxaci | reverse complement strand
TTTTTTTTTTTTTGATGTTTGTATTGCCATTAATTGTAGCGCTACGGTAAAGGTGGGCGGATGCCGAAAAGCCCGGAATAGTTCCAATGAGTAGGAAGGAAATTGTTGAGTTATGGAAAAGATAAAAGATTTAAAATTTGAGGGTTTATCCTCTGAGGAAATGAGCCAGATTGCCGGTGGAGGATGTCGTGCTGAGGCTTATAAAATGGAAGGCTCTCTATTTAAGCATCCCAAGCATTTGTGTGCGTATAATAAGTTTAATGCGTTGGAACGATTGAGAAATTTAAAGTATGAGGAATAAATTCCGTAAAATAATTGTTCTGACGGCTCTTATTGTTGAATCCCTTTTCTGTTTTAGTCAATCTAAAAGCAACATTGATTCTGTTAAGGTTGTTTTTAGCAGGATTGAGGAACTACAAAGGCGGGATACGGTTAAATTGTGGGGGCCTCGGTTTTCATTGCCATTGGTTTTTGTGGATGAAAAAAACGGGCTGTTTTATGCTAATTTTCCGATACGTGGAGGTCAACATATTTCTCAGTACAACATATTTCAAGGTCATTTGGATAGTTTACCCGATTCATACAAAACTGACAGGCGGATATCTCAGGATGGGGTCTTTATATCTGTTGTCAATTACCTATATAGTGAGGATGTTGATTTTTATTTAATGGGACTAGTGCATGAGATGTTTCATGCTTTTCAAAAAACGGTTGGGTTTAATGTCAAGCAGGACCTTCCGACAGTTGATCTAGTTGAACGAGGGAGTGCCTTACAAAGGTTGGAGTGGATTATTCTGGAACGAACTCTTCTTACACAAAGCCAAGACAGCATTGTTATTTATGCTTGTATGTCGAGAACAGTCCGACAGGCTCGCGAAAAAGTGTCGGCAGTTGATTGTCAAAACGAGTTGTGCGAGGGTAGTGCTGAATATACCAGTTTAAAAATGTTGAGTAAAGAAGATCCGGATTTAATGCATCGGTTAGAATTGTTTACAAACTACTATCATAATGTTAGAAATTACACAAGATCGGGGGATTATTATTCTGGGCTGTTATATGCGTTGGTTCTGGACCGATTAGGTATTCATTGGCGCGATTCGTTTCCTAATCTGGAGCCTTTTTCTATTGTAATAAACCGTTATCTCGATGGAGTTAGATGCCCTTCATTTGATGTTGAGCAGGTCAAAAGGGAGTTTGGTTATGATGATTTGGAAAGGCAGGAACAGAAGAAGGTTGCAGATGATTCAATACATATTGTTTATAACCGATTTTCTGATTTGAGGAATAGAGGACAAATGCTGTGCTTGCCTGCTGATTCAATTAAAGTTCAGTTTAATAATGAAAATGTTTTGAATATTGATGGAGTAGGTGTTTTCTTTAGATCGGCAAGTATTATTTCCATGAATCTTGATGTTGATGTTTTTGATGGTGGTGTGCTAATAAGCAATAATGGAAAAACTATTGAATTGCCGTTGACTATAACCAATTCAGTTAATATAAGTGAGTCTAGTTGGATTAATCCTGGCTGGTCTGTGGTGATAAAAAGAGGAAGGCCTATCATACAGCATGATGAACATTGTGTTTTCGTTGAATTTGTAAATCCTTTTTAGTTGCGAATTTACAATTATTGCATTTGGGCTATTATTCACATTGGTTTATTTGTTTTTTCATTATCTTCGAACTCCAAATCAGCAAAAAACAGTAAATGTCCTTTCCCCACTATAACCAACCCGATGCCATGGACTGCGGCCCCACCTGCCTTCGGATGGTGGCACGGCACTATGGTAAGCGCTTTACCATTCAAACGCTGCGCGAGCGGAGTAATATCTCGCGGCTCGGCGTTAGCATGCTGGGCATTTCGCGGGCAGCGGAAACCATTGGCTTTCGCACGCTGGGGGTGAAGATTCCGTTCGAGAAGTTGGCCAACGAGGCCCCGCTACCAGCCATTGTGCACTGGAACCAAAGCCACTTTGTGGTGGTGTATAAGATTACCGGGCGGAAGGGATTCGAAACCATTCACGTGGCCGATCCGGCTGGTGGTCTGGTAACCTTTAGCCGTGTGGAGTTTATGCGCTGCTGGGCCTCCACGGGAAGCAACGAGGAGCCGCAGGGTACTGCGCTGCTGCTGGAGCCATGTGGTTAATCTGTCAAGGATTAACAGCTTTTTAATGCTTAATGACACCACGCTCGTAATGGATTGTGGCGAGGAGATTTTAATACCTCGATACCAACGCCATACGATCTTTAAAATAATGGAGCAGATGTGGTTTGCCCAGCAAGGCCAGATCGGCTAAGCATACGAACATCGTAGTCTTTATCCTTCTTGTTCGGAATACACCAGAAGTGTGCTCAACGCTTCGGGTGTTTTTCGTTTACATGTTTTTTTTCGGTTGGTGGGTTATCTTCTTTATAGCGTGATTTATGACTTAAGGTTGAATACTGATTAGAGACTGTGTCTAACTTGGGTTGTGCAGTTATTTGATAAATAAACAAAATGGCTGCTCGTTGAGATGCGATTTTGGTATAAGGATGTTTTCTTTGCTATATGTTGCTGATATTGCATCCCAGTTTGTCCTTTTTCTTTATCTTCGAACACCAAATCAGCAAAAAACAGTAGATGTCCTTTCCCCACTATAACCAACCCGATGCCATGGACTGCGGCCCCATTCGCCAGTTGGCGAACAGGCTCTGCCTTCGCATGGTGGCGTGCTGCTACGGTAAGCACCATAGTAATTGGCTGGTGTGATCTTAAAAATTATTCTCTGGTATGCAATAGCCGATATGTGCTACTTTGACGAACTCCTAAATAATGATGGTAGAGGCTTTTTGCTGTTTTTTATTTATTGCACTAAAGAGTTGCTTTACGATGCTTGAAAATATTGGCTAGTTGCGTTTGTTGCCTGTTTTGTGTGCCATAATATGCGAAAAATATACTACAAATACAATAGCATAAAAATTTGACAAACGTTTTTTTTTTTTTTGATATTTGTATTGCCATTAATTGTAGCGCTACGGTAAAGGTGGGCGTATGCCGAAAAGCCCGGAATTGTTCCAATGAGTAGGATATAAAAACAGTAATTATGGAAAAGTTAAATGCTTTAAAGTTTGACGCTTTGACAACAGCAGAGATGAACCAGATTGCCGGTGGTACATGGCGTGCAGATTTTTCGGAATCCTACCCACTTGGTGATGGAGGGGTAATGTCTTACACTATTTTTAGAAGATATATATTAGGATTCGCGACTGATCAATATCAAGAAGCACGTGATTTTTGTTAATAAAACAATCAAAACTAAGATGGAAAAGATTAATGATTTTCAGAGTCAGGGACTATCAGATATTGAAATGAATAATATTCAGGGTGGTTTATCTTGGTCTAAATGGGAACAAATTTCTAGCGATGGTGTGCCAGGCTTTACAATTGAGCAACGTTTCAATTGGTTTGGGCTACATGGCACTACAGAAACGCGTCAGGATTAATTGATTTAGGGCGTAGTGCTCCTACGCCCTAGTCTTAACTAGATATCATTCATGAATTTACTTATTGCCATCTGTTTATTTTTAGTTCCAATAATTCCTGTGGAGAGGGTAAGTGTCTCAGTCGTTGATGTAAATACTGGAGCATCAATTTCTTATGCCACGATAATTTCTCCTAGTTTTCAAGGTGTTGCCGATGAGGCTGGCCATATTCGTTTGCCCTTAAATAATGATACTATTACATTTCAGTGCGTTGGATATATCAGTTACAGAGCAACAATTAAGCAGATGTCGATGCAAAGCAATAGTGTTACGGTAATGCTGACTCCCAAGGTTTTTAAAATTGATGAGGTAAATGTAAAATCTAGAAGAGTAAAGAAGGTTTCAATGGGTTTTTATAAAAAAGACGTGTTTTCAACGTATCATAGTTCTGGTGGCACTCAACTTGCTGTATATATCCCATCAAAGCAACAATATACAGGACTGCCTGTTGGGTCTGTCAATTACTATATACGCAAATGGGGAAATCCAACTCGAAAGTTTCGGGTACATTTTTATGCTGCACAAAAAGGCAAAGATGGTGGGCCTGGAGAAGAGTTATTACCAATCGCTGTTTATGGGCAGGCAAAACAAGGTGATGAATGGGTAAACGTGAGGGTACGGCAATATGGAGTTAAGTTTCCTGCGGATGGTCTTTTTGCTGCCCTAGAGTTTTTACCTGACCCTGTCTATGACACCGAAAATCCCTATAAAAATCATGATCTTAACCTTGGTGGGAATAGAGAAAATCAAAATGAGGGATATACTTGGTGGTTTTACCTTAATAGAACACATTGGACGCAAGCATTGCCAACGCATCCTACGCAATACGTTGGTAATGCCATGATATATGTTGAACTTATAAAGGAGAAGTAATGGTCACTATTTTTACAACAGATGATGATGTTTCTTCAAATGTTGTTCATGATTGGTTACTCCATTGGGGTGTTCTGGTTAATCGCGTTAATAATTTCCCGGAAAATTTCTCCGAAGAGTTTTCTCTTTCGATTTCGCACAATGGTGTAAATTCTAATTTTAAGAATATTAATCGTGTATGGTTTCGTCGTTGGTCGTCTACCGGATTTGGTAGTAATATTCAAAATGCTTTGGAGAATGAAAGGTCTGCACTAAAGCGCATTTTTTCGAAACAATTACCCTTGAAATTTCTGATTAACAAACCTGCAGATCTGCCTATTTCAAAAACCTATACTTTAGAAGTTGCCGCGCAAATTGGTGTTGATATTCCTGCAACTTTAATCACAAACTCTAAAGCAAAACTTAAAGAGTTTATTGACAGCAAAAAGAGCGTCATTGTAAAGCCCTTGTATGAACCGCTATTTCTAAACAAGAGAAAATCAAGTTATGCCTCTTATACTAGAATACTCACGCGAGAAGAGGTTGTGAAGTATAGTGATTTTTTTATGCCAAGTCTTTTTCAAGAGTGTATTGAGAAACAGGTTGAGATTAGAGCATTTTACTTTAACCTCGAATTTTATAGCATGGCAATTTTTTCTCAGACAGACAGCAAAACTGCTATTGATTTTCGCCATTATAATACTGAAAAGCCGAACCGAAATGTGCCCTATAAATTACCGTTAAGTGTTGAGGTAAGTTTGAGAGAATTGATGTTAGAGTTGGATTTGGATTCCGGTTCAATTGATATTATTAAATCTGTTGATGGTCGCTACGTTTTTCTTGAGGTTAATCCTGTTGGACAATTTGGCATGGTTTCGCATCCTTGTAACTACTATTTAGAAAAGAGAATCGCAGAGTATTTAATTGAAAAATCAACAAGCAATGCCTAGGCTAAGATCGATTATTCCTTTTTGTTTCTTAAAGATGCAAAAAGTCGCATATGTTTTGTTTTCCAAGAAAGGATCGTGTAGTGTCTACAAAACTGAAAAGTATGAGGTTGGGTATTTTTATAAGAATATTTCAAATTTTTAAGTTTTGTTGTGGAGAAGAAATTAAAGTTTTTTGAGGAATGCCGGGTAGTAAAGGGATATAGCAGAAGTGCTATTTATGAGTTATTGCGTAATCGCTATAAGCTTATTCCTAATTCTTTAGCTGATTTGTTGCTTACTTGCGATGGTATGTCTGTGGTTCAGATTAAGAAGTATTATGAGAATAAATATGATGATACGATTGATGAATATATTGATTTTCTATTAGAAAATGAATTTGTCTTTTTTACTGATGATTTTGATTGCTTTCCTCCATTAAATCTGGAGTGGCATTCTAATTCAAAAATTTCAAATGCTGTTATTTGTGATAATAACTCTGAGCACAACTATGATTACTTGTTTGAGCGACTCGAAGAATATAATTGCAGGGCTATTCAATTTCGTTTCTTTCACAAATGTAGTAAGATTTATTTGTCTGATATTTTCGAAAAGTTAAAACACTCCAGACTTACCCTTATTGAAGTCATTCTCCCATTCAATAGTGACCTTGACGTTAGTGATTATAGGGATATTGTTTTAGGCAATATGCGTGTATCGTCATTTTACATACATTCTGCTCCGAAAGACGGTGTTGAATTTGTTGACAAAGAGAAATTGCTTCCGTTGTATTTTTCCAAAGATAAAATTGTTGATAATTCGTTTTGTGGTTTTATTCATCCTCGAAACTTTAGGGTATCAATGGGGATGTTTTGCGAGTCTCAGGGTAATAATTCCTGTTTAAATCGAAAGTTAAGCATTGACGAAAAAGGTAAAGTTAAGAATTGCCCATCAATGACGAACTCCTTTGGAGTTTTGAATGACAAAGAACTTGATAAGATTGTGGAGGATGATTTGTTTAAATATTGGTGGACTAAAAATAAATCTATAATACAGGTGTGTCGAGATTGTGAGTTTCGTTTTATGTGTCTCGATTGTAGAGCATATATTGTCGACGATAATGATGTGCTTTCAATGCCGCGCAAATGCGGATATAATCCGTATGTTGCCAAATGGGCAGGTCAGGATGGATTTGTAAGCGTTGAATCTTGGCTTCAAAAAAATGGTAGTTAAATTAATTTGCTTTTACTGTTATGAAATTTTGTTTGGCGTTTCTTATTTCCAGTTGCTTGCTTTTAAATACAGGTTATTCACAAGTAGATACTACCCAATTTCGCCTGCCGGAGAATTACGCTACGGCATCGGGCTACTATTTGCAGCAAAGCAGCCGAAATCCAAGTTCCGGCTACTACTCCTACCAAGCCGCCTGCTACCTTTCGCTTACGGGTGCCGTCGATAGCGCCTTTGCCTACATCAATAGGGCGGTGGATTTCGGTGTAAGGTCGGAGGATATTATCACCGATACCGATTTGAAGCCCTTGCGTGCCGATGCTCGGTGGAATGTGTTAATGGACGGGTTGAAGGAGCGCTACCTGAAGGCGAATCCTGGCATTACCCTTCCGGAACAGGGTGTTAGGCTTTGGCTTTTGGGGATCGAAGATCAGCGGTTTCGGACGTTGTCGAAGAATTTCAAGTTGCCGGGTGGCTCCCAAGGCATGATGGTTGATGGAGGTAGGCTCCTGAAGGAGGTTGAGGCAATTGTGCGGCAGTATGGTTGGCCTACCATTGCCATGGTGGGCGAGAAGGCCTCGGAGGCGGCGTTCTTAATTGTGCAGCACGCCAGCCCTTCCGATATTAAGCGCTATCTCCCGATGGTTGTTGCTTCCGCTCAAAAAGGGGAGATAAAGCGCAAGTGGGCCGCCATGATGATTGATAGGCATTTGTTGCGATCCTATGGCGTTCAACTTTACGGCACACAGTTTGGCAATAGCGGAAAGCGAAATAAATCCACCGGAATTGTTGAGTGGACACCGTTGAAGCCGGAACCAATTGTTGATGAGGAGAACCTTGCTGAAAGGCGAAAGAGTGTTGGTCTCGATCCCATTGAATCCGATGCAAAACGATTTCAAGTAACGTATATACCTCCATCGCAGCGCGAGGGGTATAAACCCATCAAGATGAAGCGGAAGTATTTGAAGAGTGGGTATTTGTTTTGATTATAGTGTTCATTCACATAATTGAGATTCAACTTCGGTACAAGGATGTTTTCTTTGCTATATGTTGCTGATATTGCATCCCAGGTTGTCCTTTTTCTTTATCTTCGAACACCAAATCAGCAAAAAACAGTAGATGTCCTTTCCCCACTATAACCAACCCGATGCCATGGACTGCGGCCCCATTCGCCAGCTGGCGAACAGGCTCTGCCTTCACATGGTGACGCGACAATATGGTAAGCCCTGTAACAAATGGCTGGTGTTATGATTATGACTGTTCTCGAATATGCAATAGCCCATATGTGCTACTTTGACGAATCATCGACAAATTACTGTAGAGGTGTTTTTGTGATTCTGTTTTATAAACACCAGTAAGTTGCTCTGCAATGCTTGAAAATATTGGTTAGTAAAGTTTTATGGCTGCATTTTGTGCTAATATGCGAAAAACATACTACAAATACAATAGCATAAAAATTTGATAAACGTTTTTTTTTGATGTTTGTATTGCCATTAATTGTAGCGCTACTTTAACGGTGGGCGGATGCCGAAAAGTTCGCAATAGTTCCAATGGGTAGGTAAATATATAATGCAATGAAAAAAGTTAAGTTAACAGGCAAACTTTATTTAAACAAAGAAACTATTGCAAACCTGAATGATGAACAGATGACCCACATTCATGGCGGTGAGGCGTTCGTAAGTATTTATTACTGTAAATCTAAGAGGCAAGCGTGCGATCCGGGTCCAGATACTCTGGATGTTTCACTTCAAGTCACTTGTAATTGCTGCACAGGTGGTCTTTGTAATACTTGTGACGGATACTAATCTTTAAATAAAGGGAATAGGTGCTGTAGATATTCAGTGCCTATTTTTCCTACTATTAATTTCTTCATGATATGAAAATACTGACTTGTATTACTTTTTTTATTCTTCAACGTTGTTTTGCTTATTCGCAGGATTCATCGTCTTTTTATGATTAATTGCTTATATTGCATGACCAACGCGCCAATATTGCAATTAAACGACAAATAAGAACCAATAGGACAACGCCACAGTAAAATATACCAACCAAGCCATGGCCATAAAAGAAATAGTAAAACTAATAATGCTTGACAGCTATTTGCACAAAGGGTCAACAGGAGAGAGTAAAGTATTAGCCAAACGTATTGGAGTATCCAGAAGTACCCTTTTTAATATGTTCGATGAACTTAAAGAACTTGGAGCAGAAATATCCTATGATGCAAAAGAGAAATCGTATTGCCACCAAAACAATTTTAGGATAAGCCTAAATATAGAAAAGGATGAGGGGCAGCATCTCAGTCTCCGAGACCTAGAAAAAATAATTGGAGCAACAAACTTATGGCAAGAATCCAATATTATGGACTGCACTCCCTCTATATTCGCATTGCAACTGGTAAGATGGCCATTAGCCAATTGCCCCGAATGCCAAAAAGGGTAAGAGTAGGCATACTAAAACAAACTTAATCCCATGAAAGCAAAAAAATCATTTAAGGATCTTGTAAATCAAATGGATGTTTTACAAAAAGATGAACAAGGTAAATTAACAGGAGGTTTTACTTCCTTAGCTACTGATTATATAGATCAGTATAAACAAGATGGTAATTCTGTCTCTGTAAGTGTAAGTGGAGACACTTGCTCCTGTCATTGCAGTTGTAGCGATACACTACAGCAATTTTAGTAATAACTACTAGAGGGAATAGTGTAAACGTTCCCTCTTTTATTTATTTCAACTGAGTTACACTAACGTTTCCCCATTAATTGTCTTGAACATTAGTGATAAGACAATAACTAATACAATCAAGTTGTTTAATGTCTATAATAATGCAAGCCATGTTGAAGAATAAGGATATAAAATTAAGCAAGTTCAATACTGCACTAACGTATCAAGACAAATACATTTTCCACAATTCATTTACCGAAAATTTTTTATTACTCGAACCCATATTAATGGATTTAATTAATTCAGCAGAGTTAGAGGAAAATGTAGTCGAAATTAAAGAGGTGCATCCCACTTTATATAATTCACTTTTAGATAATGGATTTATCGTACCAAAAGATGAAGATGAAATTCTAAAAGTGGAAAATCTAATAAACAAAATAGACAAAAGTGATGAACTGTTTAGCCTCATGATATTACCAACCATGGATTGCAACTTCAAATGTTGGTATTGTTATGAAACCCACATAAGTGGATCAATGATGGCTGAATCAACAGTTGAAAAGGTAAAGTTATTTATCACTAACACGTTTAATACGATGAATAATCTGAAACATTTTCATCTCTCCTTTTTTGGAGGAGAACCTTTGTTGCAATATAACAATGTTGTTCGGCCAATCGTTGAATGCACATATAATATTGCCAAAGAAAAAGGAATATCTCTCCATACCCACTTTACCTCAAATGGAGTATTGATCAACGATATAATACTATCCGATTTAATCAAGCACGAAGTAAACAGTTTCCAAATCACATTAGACGGGAACAAAGAATGCCATGATCAAATACGCTATGTATCAAAGGAAAAAGGATCATTCGACACAATTATAAGCAATGTTAAAAAGTTAGTTATAAACAATACAAAGGTTACATTAAGATTTAACTATACATCAGACAATATTGATGGTATAGTTGATATTATGCCCCACTTTGAAGACTTAACACTTGAGGAACGAAGTCGAATTACACTGGATATGCAACGAGTATGGCAAGAAAATAAAACAGAAGGATTGGGAGTAAAGGCAAATACTATTAAAGAAATGTTTTTAAAATTTGGATTTAATTTACCCCATGCAAGGTCATTAAACTCCTTAAGAAATTCTTGTTATGCAGATAGGGCAAATCAAGCCACAATAAATTACAATGGGGATATACACAAGTGCAATGCTCGAGATTTTAAGAAAGCAAACAAGGAGGGCATATTAGGCAACGATGGCACCATTGATTGGAATGAAAAATACTATAATCGCCTAAATGTGAAGTTAAAAAACAAGCCTTGCTTGGATTGTAGTATTCTACCTATGTGCGGTGGAGCATGCAGCCAATATGCACTTGAACGTAGCAATACTGATTTTTGTATTCGAGATTTTGATGAATCGAAAAAGAAAGCAATTGTGCTAGATATGTTTTTAAATGGAGAGTTTGTAATGACAGAAAAAACTGCCTCAAAATGCAGCAAATGTTAAACCAATAGAACCCCATCATTCTATCATGCTTTAAAGCATACACAAAATATGCAATAAGAGGAGTAGATCAATTGGAAAATAGACTCATCATCTAAAAGCATATCTGGTATATGAATCAATATCGATACGATCGAAAACATTGCCACGCCAACAGAGATAGCTATGAAACATACTTTTGTAACATTACTTACCTTGCTACTTATTGAAGCGAATCTATATCCGCAACCGAGTATAGATTCTATCTTCAACATTACAAAAAATCTATACAAAGCAGGGAAATACACCGATGCAGCAACCCAATTTGACAAATTATACTCATCGCATAGCATTAACCTTTCGGGGAGCAAGTTATACGACGGTGCTTGCATTTATGCATTAAATAGTGATTCAACAAAGGCATTGAATATATTGGAATACTTAGTTACAACGAAATTATACTCCAACTACAACCACATAACCACCGATTCGGATCTAAAAAGTTTGCATAGCAACCCTAAATGGGAAATTATTACCAATGGAGCGAAACTCAACCTGCAAACATTGCCCGAACGTATTAAGAAGAAGGTTGTGGAAGAGTTGCAAAAAGCGAAGAAGATACTCGATGAGGATAATGGCAAGTTATGGGGCGAACATATATGGAATGAACAAATATTAATACTGGCAAACGACAATACGGTTTATAGCATATATCCGTTCCCTGACAGTAAAACAAACGATTCAACAGTATTTTATGCCAAGGTTCCTGAAAACACTTTTGGCTTTTCAAATTCGGCACAGGAGTATAAGGGGAAAATATATGCTATTATAATGACAAACTATTTGGCAGATAATTCCTCGACAATCATTCACGAACTATTCCACATTCTACAAGGCAAGCATAAAAACCTGAACGGCAACCCTCTGGTATACTTAGATAATTACGATGCAAGGGAATGGCTAAGATTAGAGTATCAGGCACTGCGAAATTGCCTTAGCGCAATAGATAAAAAGCAACACAACGACGTTGTAATTGGCTATTGCAACGATGCCATAAGGTATAGAAAACTTCGACAAGCCAGATACAAAGAGTTTCGAGCAAAAGAAATAGAAATAGAAACGTCGGAAGGTCTTGCAAACTATACCGGCTATACTCTTTCATCATATCCTAATAAATATCAAATTGCAATTGATGAAGTAAATATGCGCGAAACCGCAAATACATACACAAGAGCATTTCCTTACGCCACCGGACTTGCCTACGGATTAATCTTTGACTTCCTAAGGATTGATTGGAAGAAGGGATTAGATACAACATACGATTTTTTAAATATTTATGAAAGCAAGTACTTAGGGCATAAAGTCGCCATGGGCAAAAGAGAGATTGCAGCAGCAAATAAAGAAAACAACTTTGCAAACATCCATAACCAAGAGTTAGAAAGAAAAATAACGGCCGAAAAAAACATTGCATTCTATAAAAAGCAATTCCTTAAACAGCCAACATTAACTGTTGTATTAAAAGATAATCTTTATGGCCGAACTTTCGACATGAATGGAACCGTTGTTTTAGATGGCATAGGCATAGTTTACACAAGTATTGTAGGTATTGATGGTTCTGGCAAAAACTTTGGCAACTTTAAAACCTATCCAGAAAAAGATACCAATCGATCTTCATGTATTTTAGCCTCATTCGACAGCAAAAAATTTTATTTCCCACAACCATTTAAGGTAAGCGGGAATAAAATCATTGGCGAAACCTACGAAATAGAGTTAAACAATGGTTGGACGGTTATGAAAAAAAACGACAAAGGCGATTTCGAAATAATTGAAATTAAACAATAACAGATACGGCTAAACAAATAAAGCAATTGGCTTTAGCAGATGATTATTAATCGTTCTTCAACTCCTTTAAAGTAATATTGATTCTGTTAAGATTGTTTTTAGCAGGATTGAGGAACTACAAAGGCGGGATACGGTTAAATTGTGGGGGCCTCGATTTTCATTGCCATTGGTTTTTGTGGATGAAAAAAACGGGCTGTTTTATGCGAATTTTCCGATACGTGGAGGTCAACTTATTTCACAGCACAACATATTTCAAGGTCATTTGGATAGTTTACCCGATTCATACAAAACTGACAGGCGGATATCTCAGGATGGGGGTTTTTGCATATGTTGTTGTCAATTACCTGTATAGTGAGGATGTTGATTTTTATTTAATGGGACTAGTGCATGAGATGTTTCATGCTTTTCAAAAAACGGTTGGGTTTAATTGCAAGCAGGACCTTCCGACAGTTGATCAAGTTGAACGTGGTAGTGCCTTACAACGGTTGGAATGGATTATACTGGAGCGAGCTCTTCTTACACAAAGCCAAGACAGCATTGTTATTTATGCTTGCATGTATAGAACAGTCCGACAGGCTCGCGAAAACGTGTCCGCAGTCAATTGTCAAAACGAGTTGTGCGAGGGTAGTGCTGAGTATACCAGTTTAAAAATGTTGAGTAAAGATGATTTGGATTTAATGCATCGGTTAGAATTGTTTACAAACCACCATCATAATGCTAGAAATTACACAAGATCGGGGGATTATTATTCTGGACTGTTATATGCGTTGGTTCTGGACCGATTAGGTATTCACTGGCGCGATTCGTTCCCTAATCTGGAGCCTTTTTCTATTGTAATAAATCGTTATCTCGATGGAGTTAGATGCCCTTCATTTGATGTTGAGGAGGTCAAGAAGGAGTTTGGTTATGATGATTTGGAAATGCAGGAACAGAAGAAGTTTGCAGCTGATTCAATACATATTGTTTATAACCGATTTTCTGATTTGAGGAGTAAAGGACAAATGCTGTGCTTGCCTACTGATTCAATTAAAGTTCAGTTTAATAATGAAAATGTTTTGAATATTGATGGAGTAGGTGTTTTCTTTAGATCGGCAAGTATTATTTCCAGGAATCTTGATGTTGATGTTTTTGATGGTGGTGTGCTAATAAGCAATAATGAAAAAACTATTGAATTGCCTTTGACTATAACCAATTCAGTTAATATAAGTGAGTCTAGTTGG
>NZ_FMYP01000083.1 GCF_900096565.1 Williamwhitmania taraxaci | reverse complement strand
ATTTTGGGTTAACAGCCTTTGACGATCCTGCAAGAAATGCCCTAATGGATATCGTTGAACAGAAATATGACAAGACTTCTATTATCATTGCCGCACAGATACCAGTAAAAAACTGGCATGAAACAATTGGCGAAGGAACCATTGCCGATGCAATTCTAGACCGCATGGTTCACTCTTCACATCGCATTGAATTAACAGTAGAGTCAATGAGAAAAAACAAGATGAAAAAAACTCAAATTAATTCATAAATTTGGTCACGAAATCATCCTTTTTTTGTGGCACAATATCACCGAAACAAGTGGCACAATATCACCGAAATATCAAGGTATAGACCATTGTGCTTATTCCATCGGGATGGGTATTCTTGCGGGCATCTATACACCAATAAAAATAGTCTTACGGTAGACAAATAATCAAGAATACCCAATATCATAAAATGCAGTAAGAAGTAGCTGCAGAATCTCAGCGATGGAGTTTATCTATTAAGAACTTTCAAAAAAGGCAGATTACCACACAAGGATAATCTGTAGCATCAATGCAATTCAGATAGAGTTAAGCAGAACAGGAAAACACTCAAACTATTTATAAAATTATGGATACAGTCAAACTTCCCTTTTATGCAAAGGCATCACTCTTTCTGATTGGTCTATATTTCTTTATAACGATACTATACATTGCCCAGGGCATTATTCTTCCTCTCGTTTTTGCAGTTATCATTGCAATACTACTCCACCCCCTTGTAAACTTTTTTGTTCGAAAAAAAATCAATCGGATTGTAGCAATAACGTTTTCGCTAGTACTTACGGTTATAGTTATAGGCGCTTTTGGCCAGTTACTGTTTTCGCAGGCAAGACAGTTTAGCCAGTCGTGGCCAATACTGGTCGACAAATTTACTGAGATACTCAACAACACAAACCAATGGGCCTCCGGATATTTTGATGTAAGTCCACGAAAAATAATGGCATGGGTTTCGCAGACAAAAAGTGAGCTCATCAACACCAGCGGTTCAGTAATTGGACAAACGCTTCTAAGCGTTGGTAATGGGGTGGTGATACTAATGCTAATCCCCGTCTACGTCTTTATGATACTTGTTTACGAGCCGCTTTTAATTGAATTCTTTCGAACCCTATTTGGTGCCGACAACCGCAAGGAGGTGAGCGAAATAATTACGAAGATAAAAAGGGTAATTCAGGGCTATCTTTCCGGTCTGTTTATAGAAGCTGTCATCATGGCTGCGCTAAACTCCATTGGTCTATTGATACTTGGAATTGATTACGCTATCCTGCTCGGTATTATTGGTGCGCTGCTCAACATCATTCCCTACATCGGTGGACTAGTGGCGGTGGCATTACCCATGATGATCGCAATAGTAACAAAAACGTCTGCTTGGTATGCGGTTTATGTCTTGATTATTTATTACATAATTCAGCTGATAGACAACAACTACATTGTCCCAAAAATAGTCGCCTCAAAAGTTAAGATCAATGCACTTGTGTCTATTATCGTAGTTATTGCGTTTGGCGCGTTGTGGGGCTTTTCAGGAATGTTCCTTTCCATACCCTTAACCGCTATAGTAAAAGTAATTTGCGATCGTATTGAAGTATTAAAGCCCTTGGGGTTCTTGCTCGGCGACACAATGCCAACCAATGCAATATTTAACGTTAAACTAAAGAAAAAAACAACAAAAAAGCCTATCAATACGCCAATAACCACATAGATTTCGAATAGAACTATAGTAGTTATTCATCACTTCAAGAAACAAAGAGAGGTTGCACCTTATTTCTGCAAAACTTCTAAGGCTTTTTTTAATACCGGATCAGAATTGCTCTCCAAATCAACAACTGAATTTTTTGCCACTATATCAACAGGAACGCCAACGCCTTCGTAGGAAATCATGTGTGGTGAAAAGTAACGCTGGTTACTAAGGGAAATATGCCAGCCATTGGGCAACCGTGTAGAATACATATCCGAGAAAATCCCCTCACTTGGTTCACCCACAATAGTAACATTAGGAAGTTGGCGCATGGCTAGCGCAAACACATCAGCAGCACTGGCAGTTCTATCGTTGGTTAATACCACCACTTTTCCGCAAAAAGGTTTGCGCCCCTTTGGCTTAATATACCGCTCTTCAGGATAGGTAAACGCCGGCATCCCCTCGATACGGGTTTGCTTAACGAGCGCAAGTATGCGTTTATCGGTAAATCGACCAGCTACATTAAAGGAAAATCTGTCCTCACCACCTATATTGAAACGGACATCAACTATGACACTCTCCATCCCCTCAAAGGTCGACATTATTGTGTTGAGGTAACTGTTTACTACAAAACTATTCATATTCCACATGGTCCAAAAACAGCGAGTAAAACGCATATAACCTATTTTTCCATTAGTAGTATAGGTAAACAACGGCTTCCCATTGTACTCTCTCCCCAAATACTGAAGTGGACCAAAGCCAGCCTCTGCAAGCGACGAATCTACCATTGTCCACACCTTTTTACGTAAGTCAGGGGTGTGGAATTCTTCCACCAATCTCGAAGGACGATTTGCCGAAAACTTCCGTTCGTTATTTCCCCGCAATGTCACATGTCCATCATTTAATGGAGTTAGCATTTGCGAAAGAAAGGAGAAAAGTGAATCGTCTGTGGTCTTCGCAGTTACTTTAATGCGAAAACGGCTGTAGCTCTTATCCCAGTTTATTCCCTTTTCCTTCAAGAAGGCGTAGTTATTATACACAAAGAACCAAGCCTCTTCAAAAGTTTTTTCAGGCTTGCTCAAGGATGCGACCTGTCCTTTAGCACTGTTGATGATGAAAATAAATGATAAAAGAAGTAGACCTCTGGATACAAAACAACGACTCATAGCGATATACAATGGAAAAGATAATAATTTAGTTCAAAATTAGGCTAATTAAAATTCCCAATGAAGAAAAATCCGATAAACAAGGAAAAAAAACAGACAAAATAACCATATAGTCGTTTGAGTATCCGTTAGTCGAAACAGACAAGGATGATTAAAACTCGATTCGAATCCAAAACAAGCCATATTCTAAAACAAGCCTATGGAACAGATCTTCTAATGGATACTAAAAACCCTGCTCTCATCGAATATCGCCAGAAAAACCAATGCCCAAATAGAAAAAGCGCGGACCAAGATTACTCTCGACCCGCGCTTTATTAGTATAATTAAGCGTTAAAGAATTCCATTCAATTCCTTCTCCTGCTTATCAAGATCATTCATCATCTGTGTTGAAAAAACCTGAATGCGTTCCTTTGTATTGGCTAACACATCGCGGTAGTATTCAATACCCTTGAGCAAGTTATTCTTTACGCTATTCAGCGACTTAATCTCCTTTTCAGGAGCACCGACCTGAAGGTTGGCAACTTTTCCTTTGAGATACTCAATGTAAATGGAAAGTTCATTCACAAACATGCTAGGCCGGTCTTTCCGCTCGATAATATCACAACGTCCATAGATGTGATCAACCATGCTTTTAAGCGACACAGACTTAGAAAAGTAAGCCATGTTTGGTCCTGGGCATACTGAAACGCCATCACCAAACGGAGCGGTATTGATTTTATTCACCAATAGTGTCGATATCCCTAACCCAGAACAGATGCAGGACTTATCAGTGATAGCACTCTCCTGCTTTGAATACTCCTCCGCACTTAAGTTTTGAGTTTTCAGCAGCTCTATCTTTTGTTTCTGATATTCGCGAGAAGCGGTACAACCTCCCTTTTCGGAAAATTCGTGATTTAATGCTAAGTATCTTTTATGGCAATTACTACCAGGAACTCCCTGAGCAATGCGTTCCGCTTTTTTCAAATCTTGGGTATTCCCCCTAAGGCTGTTGAAGGGAACACCTAAAGGAGAAATATTGCTGAGGTAAAGATCATCTTCAGTAGCTTGACAAAGTTGCTCCATGGTTCCATTGTCGATGCTTACTGCTTCTGGAACCAAAAGGAATGGAGTTCCCCAGCCAACAGAATCAAGATGATACTGGTTAAGTAAAAACTCGTGCTCATCGGCAGTGCCAACGCCCCCTTGTGCTGTAAAACGGATTTCTGGAGGTGTAGAGGGGGCAAACTTGCCCTTTTCGGTTAAAGCCTTTGCATAGAGTTCAAAAGTAGAGTGAATAAGATCCTCTCGAGAATTCTTAAACTCTTCGAGAATAGGCCCCATTAAACTTCCATCGGAGGCAAAGGCATGTCCTCCGCAGTTGAGCCCCGACTCTACCCTATACTCCGAAACCCAGAGTCCTTTTTTTGCAAGAAATTTCCCTTGAATTAGAGCAGAACGGAAATCGCTTACCTTTAAGGTTATTTTCTTACGAAAAGCACCTGTTTCGTCAGGATAAAAATCATTGAATTGCTCAAGATAGCCGTAGAGTTTTGGATTCATTCCCGCAGAGAAAACTAGGGAAGAACAAAGTGTGCTATTGGCAAAACCTCGAAGAGCAGCGTGAGCATCATTGAACTCGTCCGTTTGCTTAACGCCGTCGCTGTAGTTCTCTTTATCTAACTTGGTCATTATATTAACGTCAATGGATCCAACCACAAGATCACCTTTCGACCATGCATTGAAATCTTTCACTACACGGCTATTCTGAAATGCCTTTTTCATGTCCGCTTTTAACGAAGAGAGATCGGGCAGCATGTCAAAATACTTTTGCAGTTCACCCTCCTTTTCCTGATACGACAGCTTCATCTCAGCCACCTTATCACGAACAATCTTGTCGACCATGTTCAGGTATTCAGTTATCCGCTTGGCACGGGCATCATACGTCTTTGAAGAGATGGCGGTATATGAAAGATTCATGTTTTTACTGTAAAACTCTCTCATGGTTTCCATGAGCATATCATCCACTAGGGATATTACAGATGATATTCCGTAAGGTGCTACCTTGATAGGCGTATCAATGGTATAGCCAATTCCCATTACCGGAATGTGAAATGTGTGAGCACGAAAGTTAGGCATCCGCAGGGTATTAAATTCATGCGCAATGTAGGCTTTTTATTCCAGCATGCACAAAATCGATGCAACAGACTATGCTACAGCAGTAATAATACTCACAACCGTCTACAAATGCTTCCAACGTAAAATTAACATAGCCGCGCAACAGCTATACTATCATGTAATTGGTCATTACCATGAGTCATGACAAAGTAGAAGATAACGAAACAGATACTTAGTGTTAAAATAAGCTTAAATACTCAAAACGAAAGAATACTATTTGGATTTTACCGCTAGAACTTTCACTCAAGAAACAAAGTAAAATCGACTGACTAAGATGAAAAAAGACGAATCGCCTAGCAAAATTTAGAGAAGGTTTTCATTACCGATTCAATGTAGGTTTTCGAAACTGGGAGATCGAGCGAAACCGGCAGGTCGAGTTCAAGGATAAGCCCCTCCTTCTCCTTTCGCATTACCTTTACCTTATCGAAGTTTACCATATACGATCGGTGACAACGGATCACCGAAGAATTACAGAACAACTCCTCCATATGCTTGAGTGAGTTGCGAAGTAGGTAGCGCGATACTTTATCCTTATTGAGGTAGCAAATAGTAACATAATTATCAGAAGACTCAATAAATATGAGGTTTTCCAACTTAACGGAAAGACGTAACTCTCCCCTCTCATCGTAAAAAGGTATCATGCTTTTAACTGTATCGAAGACAGTTTTTTTGCTTGTCAAATGATCGAGCAAGTTTTTTTTATCCTTCCATGAGAAGTAAAGCCACAGAACAGAATATGGAATGAGTAGAACCATGGCGGTATTTTGCACAGAAACCTTAAAAACATCCTCAATTAAGCGCTCATCATTCAAGAAAACCTTCTCGTAAATTGTATAAAAAAGTCCCATAAAGAACACCTCAGCAAAAGCCCAAAGAATATACTGAATGTGGCTTATCGGATTACGCTTGGACCAATGGAACATCACCACCCTGCTAACCACAACTACCAATACACCCGTAAGTATAATAAGGCTGGAGTAAAAGAGCAACCCCAAACGAGTAACGTTATATTTGAGTTCAACCCCAAAAGGTGCATAGAAATTAATGAAAAGAAGTGCGAAGGCCGCCGTGAATACAATTAATCGCGTAATATTTCGCTTCTCGTTAAGGTAATTTGGTATTGGCTTCTGAAAATCAACCATAGCACTGTCGCTTCAAACTATAGGAAAACTATTCTTGATCATCAATATTCTTAAAGAGGCTCTACTCTCTACAAATATCGTTAAAATTTCGCCCCACAATAGCATATTCCACCCCTAAATTTACATTTACACCCCCAATTGCACGTTCCGAACCCTTTAAATTGCATTTGCTTCGCGGGTACCGTTACTTTACAACAACCACCAATGAAAAGCCATGAACTACTTGCAACTATTTACCCAACTGAACTCCCTCTCCATTGAGAAAAACACCTCTTCGACCTTGCCCGATTCTAAAATCACTGTAGAATGGAGACAATTCACCTCCTCGAAGGAATCAATGACGATTCCTTGCAGCACAAAAGAACCGTTGTGTCACTCATTAGGTCGTTTTGCAGATAGTTTAGTGGAAGAAAATCAAGAGTTCTCATATCCTATATTCCTCCCGGCAAAGGGGAAAACCTATAAACGTGCCATCCTACTTCTGCATGGCCTCAACGAGCACTCCTGGCAGAAGTATTGGACTTGGGCTCACTTCCTCTGCCAAAAGAATGATGTTCCGGTCATCCTCTTCCCTATCTCGTTTCACATGAATAGAGCTCCAGAAATCTGGACAAACCCACGTACAGTATTCTCACAAATGAAGGAGA
Source organism: Williamwhitmania taraxaci (assembly GCF_900096565.1). Classification (NCBI taxonomy): domain Bacteria; kingdom Pseudomonadati; phylum Bacteroidota; class Bacteroidia; order Bacteroidales; family Williamwhitmaniaceae; genus Williamwhitmania; species Williamwhitmania taraxaci. Next base: position 7,291 of record NZ_FMYP01000083.1, on the reverse strand, counting down.
CCGAGCACCAGCAACATGAGCTTAGCGATTTCACAACCTACCTAAACTATGCTCTTAGCATGAGGCTAATCGACGATCCGCTACGGTTTTTTACTTCGGGACAGCAAAGTGCTCTTGACATCATAAAACTAGCCACCCAACTAAAAGAGGGTGAAATTGCCAACTTCGAGAAGGAAACCACAACGGATTTTTTCGCTTACTCCATAGGTGCTTTCCTGTCGCAAATACTAATGATTGCCAATCCGAATCACCTATTTGAGCGAAGTAGGTTCTTTCTGTTTTGTGGTGGTGCCCTCTTTTGCGACATGCATGGCGTTTCTAAACATATCCTAAACAGCGATGCCTTCGAAAGTATCCGAGAGTTCTACATAAACGAAGTTCCCGAAGAAATAAAGAAAGAGACTCCTCTAGGAAAGTTTCTTCGGAGCAATGCCTTAGGAGAGGCTTTCTTCTCAATGATTTCAAGCGACAAAAACAACCAAATGCGCTACGATGCCTTCGAAAAGGTTAGCAAGAGGCTGTATATTGTATCCCTTACAAAAGATTGTGTGATTCCGCCCAGTGGCATAAAAGCAGCCATGTGCATGGAGCAGCACATAGGAAAGATAAGGTATGAGGAACTAGATTTCCCCTATAGTTACACGCACGAAATACCATTTCCCCACGATGCAAAGCCGGAATGGCATCCAGCCATCAACCGTGCCTTTGAAGAGGTATTCAGCAAGGCTGCTGCCTTTTTGCTATAAAATGCACAATAATCGAATGGAGACGAAGATCATACCAATGAAAAAGTCCGGCACATAGCCGGACTTTTATATTTATTGTCGAAAGATACGACTAGTATCTTTTAGGTTTTCTGTCGCCGTATGAGCTACCGCCACCGCTGTTGCCGAATCTTCTTTCGCCACCACGGTCACCACCACGATCGCCACCACCCGAGAATGGTCTTCTTTCGCCTTGTGGTCTGTCTTCTCTTGCTCTTGCAACTGAAACAGCAATTACCTTGCCATCTAGTTCAACACCATTAAGTTCCTCGATAGCCTTTGTAGCTTGAGTTTCGTCGTTCATTTCAACAAAACCAAAGCCTCTGCTTCTGCCAGAAAACTTATCGGTGATTACCTTGGCGGAAGCTACCTCGCCATACTCTTCGAATAATTTATTCAGGTCGTCGTTCTCAACTCTGAAACTCAAATTTGCAACAAAAATGTTCATCTACTAAGAAATAAATAATTGATACTAAAGATTCTAATTTGAGTTTTAAGTTGATTACTTACTTTATGAGTCATATCTTCAACTAAAGCAATCAAGGTTAAAAGAGATCGAGAAGAACGAATTAAAAGGACAATAACTTAATCTCAAATTTTTCCGCTACAAATGTAGCTTATTATTTACAGTTGAGTGTTAATATGCCAAAAAAAAAACTATAATTCACCTTATTTGATCAATGCACGCAAAAAAAGAGCAAAGTGTTTGATATCTTCGCAGTTAAATTGGATGGTTTTATCTTTATCAACATATTTTAGTTCACTTAGAATCGCTAAAATAGACATTCACAACCATAGATGTAATGACAATAATTACGATACTAGATCTTCTTGGAACCTTTGTATTTGCTATTAGCGGAAGTTTAGTAGCACGAAATCGGGAATTTGATATTTTTGGTGCTCTCGTTGTAGCCTTTGCCACTGCCCTTGGGGGTGGAACTATTAGGGACTTGCTCATTGGTGTAGCCCCAGTTGGATGGATGCTCGATGCTAAATACCTTGTGGCTGTGATCGCCGGAGTGGGCGTGGCAGCATTCTTTTCTACCATACTTTTAAAGCTTCGCAAGACACTTTTCCTTTTCGACACCATTGGTATAGGGATATTTACCCTTATCGGAATCCAGAAAGCGCTCGCTCAGGGCCTCTCACCAGGAGTAGCCCTTATGATGGGAATTGTTTCGGCTGTTTTTGGCGGTGTTGTGCGCGACATCCTTTGCAATGAAGTTCCGCTAATATTCCGTAAGGAGATCTACGCCACTGCGTGTCTTGCAGGAGGAACAATCTACTTAGTCGGGATACACTTAGGTGTCAACAACACCGTTGCAATGGTGGCTTGCATGTTACTAATTATAGGTATCCGATTAATCTCGGTCATGAAAAAGATAGCCCTACCAAAAATATAAAAGCAGGCAAACCGCCTGCTTTTAAATAAAATATGGGAGCACAACAGAAACTACTTCGGCATTTTTAATCCGAACATAATAGCAACACAACCGCTAACAAGTTCATCGGCCGCAGCAGTAGTTTTTGAAGTTACTTTTACAGAGATTATAAGCATCTGGGTAGTTTCAGCCTTAAAGTCGTAAAAGACCGAATATTTGTTATTCTTATTGTTGTATAATACGTTGCGCTGGGTATCCATCAACACAAACTCTACAACAGGAAGGGCACTTGATGCGCAGACAGCAATACGATACTCCTGCCCTGCGTAAAATGTTTTAAACAACTCGGCATCTTCTCCTTCGGTAAGGATGGCAGCATTATAGTTCCCATCGTGAAGGTAGGGCGCCAACTCCGACTTACACACCTTCTTTGCAAAATTTTTGCATTGTGCAAAACCAAGTTGTGGGGCCAGAAGAAAGACCAGCGGGAAGGCTATTATCCAAAATCTTTTCATGACAGGAATAAATTACTTTATATACTTGGTTCTAATCTGACTAACGGTACCTTTAAGTTTGCTGAAAGAATCAGGCTTAACGGATACTACGTTCTTTGATTTTAAGGTAGCAGGAGCACCGTCTTTTCCAGGGATAATTTCAACATCCGATATGGAAATTTCGATCTCATCAAAAACCGCTTTAAGCGCCCTTACATCACTAAGAACTACTTGAACGTCAGGATTTGACTTATATTGCTCCATAAGGCTAACCACAGTAACGAGTGAGAGCTTTTGATCAATAATGCGCTGCACTAGTTCCGAATCGGTATGCTTTACATCGGTTACGAGTTGAGTGGCTAAGTATAGCCCCTCAATCCACCCACCAACAAGAATAATGGCACCTGTAGCAGCCCTATCGTCCTCCTCAAGAATGGAGTTGGTATTTAGAAACGTCTCCGAAATTATTTCCATGATGATATCCCGGTTATTCACATTCTCCTCCAACCTCTGAATAATATTTTCATCAATAGCATTAAGGATACCGAGACCTTCGGCCATTTTCTTAGATGCCGACATGTATTTTATAGTAGCTTGAGTCTGATCAAACAGACTAGCATAACTCAAGTCGGTGCTATAAATACCAAGATTAAGCGCCATGCTTCGGTTGGTTGTGTACTTCGAAACATTATCTACCTTGTTGAGTAACTCTTCATTGTAGGCTGCACCCGATCGTTTGAGTATCAAGGCTGTTTCCAGCGGAGATGGCAGCGAATAGAATATTTGCTTGGCCGTAGTAAGCCCTTTTTGTAGGGCACCATTCTCACTCACTAAAGAATCAATACTAACCGCTACCTCACTGGCTCCCTTATCGGAAGAGCAAGCGAAAGTTGAAACAGCGATAGCAAAGATGAGCGGAACTTTTAACCAACGAAACCCTTCGACGTTAAGAATCATATCGTTCTGGCTTAAATGTAAAACGCAGTATATTTTTTTGCCTAGTAAAGTTAACGTTTTTTTTATTCCCTGCCTAACCTCTCGCTTATTTCTGCCCATTTTTCATTAACAACCGAGAATAAAAGAAAAATAAGTGCTAAAATATTCAAAGAATACAAAACAATATCGGCGAGATAATGGCTTACAGGAATAAGAAAATTATTCCTAGTTTTGCAAAAAAAACATGAATCAGGACCAAGAAATAACCTCCAGTAGCACCACACACCTCTTTTCGGGCACAGAGGAAGAGATACTAACCAATCTCGAAGGGCTGCGAGAAGAAGGCAGCCTCGCCAGCTTAGGCGCAATTATGGAGCACCTCACCACAACCCCCTCGTTACCGGTAAAAAGCAAAATATTGAGCCTCATCGCAGATATCAAGATACCGGGAGCCGCAGCCATCGTTGCCAACTTCACCTTTGCTTGCACCAACCACAGCATACAGCAAGAGTTGATCTCGGCCAGTTGGCAGAGCCGGCTGGATTTCAGCCCCTACTTCAATCGGTATATCGAATTGGCAATTGCTGGAGAGATGATGCTTGTGCTGGACGTGCTAAGCCTCGTGGAAGAGTGCTGCGAAAAGGTTGACTCGAACCACACGAAGGCTGCAATCTCGGACATAAAGCAACACTTACCATCGTTCGAAGACAAGAAACAACTCCTAATGACGGATTTGCTAACCCTGCTCGAGGCAAAAATGGATGTAGATTAATAGAAATCAAAAAAGACTCCCCTGACATAACCGCGTATATAAAAAAGTTCCGATCTTTAATAAGGATCGGAACTTTTTTTTGCTTTTCAACTACTCCATATTCGAAAAGTAGCGCATAAACTGGGAGCGCTCATACGCAGCTGGGTCGGAGATATTTGCATAAGACAATTTCCCTCGGAACTCGTCGATGGTTTTATAACCCTGTTCGTCCATCCACTTACCGAGAATTTCAACCATTTTGGTAATAGCTCCCGGACCTCCTTTATATACGGCAGAGCAAACTTGCGTCGCCGAAGCCCCGGCAAGTAGCATCTTGATAACGGCCTCGCCCGTATGAATTCCAGTAGACGCTGCGATGCTCATGTTGGGGACTTTATTGGCCGAAAGTGCTACCCATCGAAGCGAGGAGCGAAGGTCGGATGCATGGCTAAACACCTCCGACGACACCATTTTGATCTTATTAATATCGATATCTGGCTCGTAAAACCGATTGAACAATACCACACCGTTGATCTTCCGAAAGTAGAGTTCACGGATAATCCAAAGCACATTGGTAAAGTGATTACCCAATTTAAACACAATGGGAATCTTGATTGCACTACGTAGTTTTTCGGCAAGTTCGAGGTAGGTCTGCTCGTAAAAAGAGCCGGGCTTATTGTTATCTACAGGTAAAAAGAACACATTTACCTCAAGTGCATCGGCCCCAGCCGCCTCAATCTGGCGTGCAAAACCAATCCACTCGGAAGAGGAGAAGCAGTTAATGCTTGCAATTACCGGAATAGATACCTTTGCCTTTGCCTCCTTTATAAGCGAAAGATACTCCCCTACTGAGTTTGCCTTGGTGTAAGCACGAATATAATCGGACGCTTCGGGGTAATCGTGCGAAATTTCGAGACTGCCAGCCTCCTGAAGAATCTGCTCCTCGAAGAGCGATTTGAGCACCACCGCACCGGCACCCGCCTGCTCCATTGCCACGATTTTACTAACACTGGAGGTTAAGCCTGAACTGCTCACAACAATAGGATTCTTGAGTGTCAGGCCAATGTAGGTTGTTTCTAAGCTGTGCATAGTTTGTTATTTTTTATAAATATCTAAATAAATTCAGAATAGGCGATACTATTTGTTGTAATTTCTTTCGCCAAAAATGGAACTACCCACGCGAACCATGGTGCTTCCCTCCTCAATGGCAAGTAGATAATCGCCCGACATTCCCATTGACAGTTGAGTAAAATGCGCCCCAAACACCGTTTGCATCTCGACAAAAAGGAGGTGCAACCCATGAAATTCGCGCCTAACCTGAACTTCATCGTCGGTAAACGAGGCCATGCCCATCAGTCCTACCACCCTAATATTAGGGAAACGAGCAAGGGTTCCGGAACTCACCAATGTCAAGAGTTCTTCTCGGTTGAATCCAAACTTGGTCTCCTCTTGGGCTATATGAACTTGCAGCAGGCAGTCGATAACACGCTGTGCTTTACCTGCCTCCTTATCTATCGCCTCCAATAACTTTTGACTGTCTACGGAATGTATCAGGCTCACAAACGGGGCAATATACTTCACCTTATTGGATTGCAGGTGCCCCACCATATGCCACTGAATATCCTTGGGCATGGACTCCTGCTTGGCCACCATCTCCTGCACTTTATTCTCGCCAAACACCCGCTGACCTGCTTGGTATACCTCCATTACAACTTCAACCGGTTTCGTTTTTGAAATGGCCACCAGCTGCACGTGAGCCGGAATGGTTTTTACTATGCTACTTAGGTTTTCTGTAACGCTCATGGATAGTAATATTGGGATAAGCAAAGATAGTTATTTGCGACAAGAAGCGAAGAATTCTTGCCAAATGCCAAACGGGGCGTTCCGTTTTAAAATCGGGGCGTTCCGTTTCACCAAAAGGGGCGGTCCTTTTCCCAAATAGGGGCGGTCCTTTTTAAAATCGGGGCGTTCCGTTTCACCAAACGGAACGTTCCGTTTTGAAAATAGGGTTTTTCACTCTTTTTTGGCAAAACAACCTGGCTGTCGAGATCATGCATTAAGGTAGCATTTAACTACAGTGCAACTACTGGAAGAAAACAATTAACCGGGCGAACAACTTCCGAAAAGAAAAAGCATTGAAAATATTCATGCGAAGATATCCCGCGCCTAGAGTTGGCCCAGAAGAATCATAAATACCTTATATTAAAGGCTATAAATTCTCGCAAATCAATACTATGCTGATTAAATTAGAGTAATATTCCTAAGATCATAGGTTACCACTTACAAACCCACGATTATCGCACACGAATCCAAAAAGAGCCACCATGTCGCTCTACAGTTTTTAAGGATGGAATATTCCAAATTGGAGTCACAATGGAGCTTAGATCAGCATCCTCGCTGACAAAGAAATTGGGAAGTAAGGGTTTATAACGATCTGGATTAGCCAATAAGAACATGGCTAAACCATACTGTTCTGAATAAAATCTGTCGCACATAAATTGAGGGTAATCGTAAGGCAAGTAAACATCATGAATATGCACAATCACCCCCTTAGGCACAAAAGGTAATACCTCAAGATAAAACACCATGGAATCGGAATTTGGAAGAATTCGATGGGAGTTATCTATAAACAAAATATCATTCTCCTTTAACCTTATATCCGCAACATAAAAGCATAAAATAATCGGGAACCCCTGTAATAATAATCATCACAAGGCTTTCCCGATTAAAATATTTTCACCTACTTAGGTGAAAACATCGTAGCGGATGAAAATTACATATTCTAGCGACACCATCAACTCTTTTGGCGGAATAAATTTTGCAGACAAAATTATCCGGGAGGCCTCTATTTACGACACCATAGACCAAACGCTTGGCATTCGGGGAGTTAAGGCACAGTATTCCTACAGTGATTTGTTTCGATCCTACCTCATGCTGGTTTTATGCGGCGGCGAATGCGCCGAG
>NZ_FMYP01000082.1 GCF_900096565.1 Williamwhitmania taraxaci | reverse complement strand
TGTCAACGAAGTATCTACAGAACTATTCGAATTGGTTTGTCGCGGTAGAAAGGGCAAAGAAGGAGAAATCCTCACCGGAAAAGGTAGGCCGGCAGCTGTTGAAACGCTACCAAGCATGGGATCTATTTACAAACATTGAAGCGCATTACAAGAGTTTCATACAAGCCTACTCAGAGCGCACCTACCGATGTCCAGTGAAACGGTCGTGGAAGTCGCAAAATTGGAATAGTGGAGTAATTCAGGTTAGTGCAGCATTTTAATGCTAACAAAATATTATCAACAACATTTTTTTAGATTACAGCCAAAGATTTTAAAGTAAAAGAGATTCCCGGAACCGATACCGCTGTCGTTAATATATTTAAGCCGAATTTCACCAAACTTATGGGTGGGATGAATTTTACCAAAGAGGAAATACAAGGAGATAGTCTTGTACATCATTTTAATAAGATTATAGATTTGTATCCCAATAGTTATCTTGTGGAATCAGCGTATTTCTACAAAGGGTTTTATTACTTACAGAAGTACGGGATTACGGGGGATGTTGCGGATATAAAAAGTGCTAGGCTCTTATTCATTGAGTTTTTAGGCAAATATTCAAATACAGTTTTTAAAGGGCTAGTCAAAGAATATTTAAAAACCTGTAACGCTACATTAACCATCTAATCCTTAACTGCAAAATGCTCGGTTATCCCGGATACCGGTTATCGCGGACATGCTGTCCGTGAATTACAAACCAGTGCAAATGAAGCAAAATAGGCACTTGGTAGTAAGGTTGCTTAACCGCAAGCCTAGCCAAGAGCAAAAAGCGGTGGCATGGGCCCGCCGAAAAGGCGAGGCAGGCTATGTTGCCCATACGGTAAGCAGGCCAAGCGTGGCGGCTTATGGCTGTTGCAGCCGGACGAAACGTCCTCGCAACCGTGCCATGCGCTAGGGAAGGCTGCGCAGCTGCCATCGGCGTGTAGGGTTTTGGCTATATTTACGCTGTGTGCGGTTGGTGGGATTTAAATTAACGGGATGTTTTTGCGCAATAACAAAAAGAATATGAGGCAGGATACGGCAATAAAGTTGTTTAACGACAAGCAAATCAGAACACACTGGGATGATGATCAAGAAAAATGGTTTTTCTCAGTGGTTGATGTAGTGGGCGTATTAACCGGAAGTCCTAATCCTCGCAAATATTGGAGCGTCCTAAAAACTAGGCTAAAGGCCGAGGGAAGCCAGTTGGCTACAAATTGTAGTCAACTGAAAATGCCTTCATCCGATGGGAAATTCTACAAAACAGATGTAGCAGACACAGAGCAACTCTTTCGCTTAATTCAGTCTATCCCGTCACCCAAAGCGGAACCATTTAAGCTTTGGTTAGCAAAAACAGGTAGCGAACGAATAGATGAAATTGAGGATCCTGAAATAGGTATTGACCGACTAATGGAAACTTACCTGCGAAAAGGCTATTCAACATCATGGATCAATCAACGACTCAAAAGCATAGAAGTAAGAAAAGAACTCACCGATGAGTGGGAGAATTGTGGAGTAAATAAAGGACAAGAATACGCTATTCTTACGGACGAAATAACAAAAGCATGGAGTGGATTTACAACAAAACAATACAAAAACTTCAAGGCACTTAAGAAAGAAAACCTGCGAGATCATATGACTAATTTAGAGTTAGTTTTAAACATGCTTGCAGAGGCAACAACCACTGAAATTTCTAAGGAAAAGAAGCCGAAAACATTCAATGAAAACCAGAAAATAGCGAAACAAGGTGGAACTATTGCTGGAAATACTCGAAGAGAAATTGAGGCGAAATCAGGAAAAAGAATAGTTACAAAAGGAAATGCAAAACAACTCGACCGGAAAAAGAATAATGAATTAGACTAATAGCCCCCGCTAGTCCGGCGTTATTGGAAATTGGCGAGAAGAAAGAGTTTTAGGCACTGATACAGGTGTATTTGGTGTGTTGTTGACTTCGGGTATGCGATAATGCGGTAAGTTTGCCAAGCGTGGTGGCTTATGGCTGTTGCAGCCGTTGAGATCGCCCCGCTATCGCGGAGATAGTTTCGCTCTGGCAGGCGAGTTTTATGGTTGTTTTTGTTCCTGTGTTTAGTATGTTGGATCTGAACACAACTTAACGAAGAACCATTCACAAAACAAAAAGGGCGATCCTGTTTGGGTCGCCCTATAATGCTATGCGGGGAATGTTACTTTATAATCTCTTTTACCACAATAATGTATGTAGGAAAGTGGTCGGAGTAGCCACCGGTGTATGCTCCACCAGAATAGGTTCTAAATGGATATCCGGCAAATTGTCCATCCTTCTGGGTGAGGAAGTTGGCGTTGAAAACTTTGTACTTTAAGAATTTCAATTTTCCGGCTTTGGCATTAAGTAGTGGCTCCGAAACAATAATTTGATCGAAGAGATTCCACGAGTCGCGATACGCAAGAGAGCCAATTCCATCCTTAAGCATTTGTGCGGCAGGATTGAATAGATCGCCTGTTTTTACGTTGTCTATATCGCTAATGGTTTTTAATCCTTCGGTTAAACTTGGGTCGGTTGGATCGTCGTTGAGGTCGCCCATAATTATGATCTTAGCGGTGCTGTTGGATTTGTAAATGGAGTCGACCAATGACCGGCAGAGTTCAGCTGCGGCTCTACGCAATGGAATGCTCGACTTCTCACCACCGCTTCTGGATGGCCAGTGGTTAACGATTACATCTATAGGCTCGCCATAAAAAAGCCCACTAACAACAAGTTGGTCGCGTGTGCGAAAGTCGGGCTTGTCGGCAACGATAAGCCTAGCAGAGCGAGTGGAGGTAACCCGAAACACTGCGGGACGGTAAAGTAGGGCAACATCGATGCCACGGCGATCGGGGCCATCGAAGTGCACAAATTGATAGCCAGCAGCCTTCATCTTAGGTGTGTTTGCCAAATCCATGACCACTTGCCTGTTTTCTACCTCGGACACACCTATAATAGCAGGACCACCAGGGAATACTTCGCTTCCAATTTGGGTGATGGCCTCCGACATGTTTGCCAACTTCTTTTCGTATCGAGCGGCATTCCACATGCTGGAGCCGGCTGGGGTGAAATCGACATCGTTCACATCGGGCGTGTCGAGGGTATCGAATAAGTTCTCGAGATTGTAAAAAGCGATGGTTCCTACCTTGAATTTCTTATCCTGAGCCTGAGAAGCAGTCGTAAGGATCAAGAAAATGCCTAGGATCAAGCCAATTGTTAAGCGATTATTTTTCATACGGCGCACATTTATTTTAAGTAGAGCGTTGATATTCTACCGTTTATCAAAAAGAAAATTGATTCCTCATTCTGTTCGAGAAAGGGGGCTCAATATATGAAAAATTTCTTTTTCTTTGCAAACCTAAATTGGGGCGTTGTCACCCGTTTAGTCAAAAAACCTTTAACTCATTGATTATTTACCTAAAGAGTGTCCTCATGAAAAAATTGCTTTTTACGGCCTTTGTTTTGATTTCGGCTGGCTTGGGCGTTGCCTTCAGTCAGGTGGGATTGGTGAAAGGAACCGTTCTCGATAAAGATTCGAGAGCGGGGTTACCCGGAGTTACCGTAGGTCTTGCCGGAAGCAACCAGCTATCCTACACTGATGCTGCCGGAAATTTTGAATTAAAAAATATCCCTGTAGGTGAGCAAACTATAGAGGTTGTACTTTATGGCTATACCGATCTTACTATGACCATAACGGTTGTAGAAGGCGAGAATAACTTGGGCGAACTGGCTTTTGCGAAAAATCTAAATGCAGAGGCGTTGTCGTCTATCAATTCAGATTTTACCATTGGTGGTGATGAGTTGGATAGTGAGTCTTCCTCGCAAAACGTATCTGGGATGCTTCAGTCTTCCTCCGATGTATTTACCAATATTGCCGGTTTTACGTTTAGTTCGGCCCGATTCCGGGTTCGAGGTTACGATTCCGACAACTCCACTTTATATATGAATGGGATTACCGTGAACGATCCAGAGTCGGGATGGGGATCTTGGTCGCAATGGGGCGGTTTGAATGATGTGACTCGTAATAAGGAGACTCGCAACGGCCTTGAGGCTAGTCGCTTCTCTTTTGGTAATATTGGGGGCATAACAAACATCAATACTCGTCCATCTGCACAACGAAAAGGATTTAAGGCTTCCTACGCTCGTTCCAATCGGAGTTATACCGACAGAGTAATAGCAACCTACTCCTCGGGAGCAATGGAGAATGGTTGGGCTTATACCGTTTCCGGTTCGCGTCGTTATGCCAAGGAAGGCTATACAGAGGGAACCTCTTACGATGCATGGGCTTACTTTGGTGCCATTGAGAAAAAATTTAACGATAAGCATACTGTCGCTCTAACCGTTTTTGGTGCTCCAGTTAAGCGGGGTATGGCTGGTGGTTCCACTCAAGAGGCTTACGACTTGGTTGGCTCAAACTTCTATAACCCAAACTGGGGTTGGCAAGATGGCGAAAAGAGAAATTCTCGCATTCGCAACACCAACGAACCAATGGCTATTTTTAACCACTTTTGGAAGATTAGCGATAAAACTAAGTTGACATCCTCTGTAGGATATTCTTTTGGTCGTAACGGAAGCACTGCGCTTAACTGGTATGATGCTCCAGATCCTCGCCCCGATTACTATCGCTACTTGCCAAGTTATAACGTGGATGCAGGTGGTTATAACGACATTGTGTCGAGTTTTCAAAATGATCAGTCGGTGAATCAAGTAAACTGGGATCGACTCTATAATGTAAACTATAATAATATAGATACCATTCTAAACGCTAATGGGTTAGGTGGGACAGAAACTGGCCGTAGGTCGAAGTACATTATTGAAGAGCGTCGTGACGATCAAACCCAGCTGACTGCAAACTCCATATTCAACACGGAAATCAACAATCATCTTGTATTGTCGGGTGGCATTGAGTTAATGCGCTACAATGCGAAGCATTTCAAAACCGTTGTTGATCTAATGGGTGGAGATTATTTTGTTGACGTGGATCAGTTCGCAGAACGTGATTTTAAGGGTGATGTAAATGCCGCACAAAACGACATCTCCATCCCAAACCATATTGTAAAGGAGGGTGATACGTATGGTTATAACTATGAATCGAGTGTTAATACAATTAAGGCTTGGTCGTTGGCTGAGTTCTCTTATAGCAATTTTGATTACTACCTTGCCGGTAACTATACATTTACCGAGTTTTGGAGAACTGGAAATGTGGCCAATGGTCGTTTCCCAAATAGCTCAAAGGGCGATTCCAAGAAGCAACAGTTTAACGATTTTGGGTTCAAGGCAGGTGCTACCTATAAGCTAACTGGCCGTCACTACTTCGATGCAAATGTTGCCTACATGACACGTGCACCATTTATACGCAACAGTTATAGCTCTCCTCGCGTAAACAATAAGGTTGTTGATAACTTGAAAAGTGAGACGGTTTATAGCGGCGATTTAAGCTACAATCTTCGCACTCCTTTTGTTAAAGCGAGATTAACCGGTTACTACACGCAGTTTGTGGATCAAACAGAATTAAAGAGTTTCTATCACGATACATACCGAACATTTGTAAACTATGCAATGACTGGTATTGATAAGCGCAATATGGGACTTGAGTTTGGTACTGAAATTAAACTTTCACCTACATTTACCGCTACAGTTGCTGCGGCAGCAGGTTCGTATCAGTATACCTCAAGACCTAAGGTTACGATTTCGAAGGATAATAGCGATGAATTCCTTGCTGTAGACAAAACTGTTTATGTTAAGAATTTCTTTGACGCAGGAACTCCACAAACCGCTGCTTCTATTGGTTTGAAGTATAGTTCGCCTAAGTATTGGTTCGTTGGTTTCAATGCGAACTATTTTGGCCAATCTTATTTAGACTTTAACCCAGAGCGCCGTACTAGCGAAGCAGTTACCGGTGTTGAGGATGTAGATCTATACAATAAAATTGTGAATCAGGAGAGTATTCCTGATGCATTTACCCTTGATATTTATGGTGGTGCTTCGTGGAAGTTCAAACGAAACTACCTTAACCTCAGCTTTAATATTTCGAACGTGCTCGACAAGCAGGATATGGTGACCGGTGGTTATGAGCAGATGAGGTTCGATTACGCCACAAAGAATGTGGATAAGTATCCTTCTAAATACTTTTACGGCTATGGCAGAACCTTCTTTGTTATGGTTAGCTACCGTTTCTAGTCTTGGATTTTAACTTGAAGAAAAAACTATGAAAAAAATATTTTTTGCGGTATTGCTGGGAATCTCTGCAACCGCAGTGTTATCCACAAGCTGCGTAAAGGACGATTTTGCCGAACCAGCTCCTTACAGCGATACCACCAGTATTGAGAAGAATACTACCATTTCTCAGCTGAAAGGCATGTGGGGAAACGGTGTTTTGGCTGTGCCCGATTCTGTTATTATTGAGGGTGTTGTTATTTCGGACGATAAGGCTGGAAACTTCTACAAGTCCATTTACATTCAGGATGCAACGGGTGGCATCGAAATTAAGCTTAGCAAGACTACGCTCTACAACGACTACAAGCGTGGCCAACGTTTGATTGTGGTTTGCAAGGGTCTTTTTATTGGTGATTATGGTGGAATGAGACAGTTGGGTTCAACATACTCTCCCGATGGTATTGTCCAAATTGGCGGGCTCGAAACCGACTATATCATCGGCCAGCATATCATTAAGAAAGGGAAAAAACCGAACCCTGTTGACATTCTTGAGATAACTACTCCTAGTGTTCTAAATGCTGGAAAACTTGTAAAAATCAAAGATGCAGAATTTTTAAAAACTGTTTCAGACTTTGATGGTTCTCGTTTGACCTATGCCATTAGTACAGGTTCGTTAGTGAGGAGCCGAATTTTAAAGCTTAAGTCCGGTGTCCCTGTTGAATTGCGTACTAGCGATTTTTCTGCATTTGCTGGGGATGTACTCCCAACAGGAAGTGGCTCGATTGTTGGCATATTGTCAGTTTACAATGGAGCATTTCAGCTAGTTATTCGGGATACAAAGGATGTTGTGATGGATGATCCCAGATTTTAGTAACATTAAATATGATGAAACTATGAAAACAATATTTAATCGTAATGTATGGAGCATTTTACTGCTTAGCATTCTCATAACCGCAGGTAGCTGTGTTAAAGAGGACTTCGATACAGTACCTCCTGTTACTTATTCAGGTTTAACCGCAACGACTACGGTTAAACAGCTACGGACTCTTTATGGTAGCAGTACTACAACTGGTTTAAAAAAGATTAGTGCTCTTTATTCTCAATCGTTTTATAACGATCTAAAGGAGCGCGGATTAGACACGACTTTAGTAATAAAGGGCGTTGTTGTTTCTTCCGATTCCGCAGGTGCATTCTATAAGAGTGTTTGGATTGAAGATGGCACTGGTGGTATTGAGGTGTTGGTTGAAGCTAAGGATATGTTTTCTGCTTATGCGTTTAAACCAGGTTGGCCAGTTATCCTTAAAGTGTCGAATCTTTATGCTATGCGATCTTCCTCTTCTTATGATGTTCAACTTGGTACTCCTGAGGTAGACAATACGTTGAGCCGAATAGATGCTAGTAATATAAACGATTTTGTTGAACTTTCCGGCTTAAGGGGTGCAGAAAATCCACTCACCGTGAAACTCACCGACTTGAATGATTCGTTGAAAGGTAGGTTAATTCGCCTTGATGGAGTTGAGTTTCTTGTGACAGATACAGCAAAGATATTTGTTGATGGTACTGCCACGACCAATAGAACACTAAAGGATTGTGATGGTAATACTATTGTATTAAGAACAAGTGGATACTCTACTTTTGGTGCTCTGTCTTTGCCTAATCTGAATGGTTCTGCTGTTGGTGTTCTTACTAAATTTGGTGCTAGTACATATCAATTGGTTGTGCGATCGGAAAAGGATTTTCAGTTTGTGAATGATAGATGCGTTGAGCCAGCCGTTGTGTTTTCTGAAAGTTTCACCTCTGTCGTAAAATATGCAGATATTACCCTTTCGGGATGGACGAATTTTGCTGAGGCCGGAACTAAAAAGTGGAGAGGTAATGTATACAATAGTGATAGTTATGCAGAGATGACACCCTTCGGTAGTGGTGAGGTAAGCAATATTGCTTGGCTTATAACTCCAGGGGTAGATTTGCCTTCCACTGGTGTTAGTGCTCTGAAGTTTATTTCTGAGTATCACCATTGGGTCGATGGAGCTACGTTGGAAGTATTTGTATCTACGGATTTTAGTGGAACGGTTGGTTCCGCTACCTGGATCAAGATTCCTGCTCGCGTTCCTATTCTTTCCGATGGCCAATTTATCTGGGTAAACTCTGGTTCGGTTGATTTAAGTGCATATGCAGGACAGAAAATTTATGTTGCCTTTAAGTATTCAGGCAGCGGAACATCTTCTACTGGATTTAACATTGATAATGTTATCATAAGTAATAAGTAGTCGAATCCTGTAAAGGAATCAAATTTAAGGGGCTGCCAATGGCAGCCCCTTTTTTAATTTTGCAGACAATGTTTTGTTATTGCGATTTGTTGTATTTCATTGATGATGCTAGATAAATATTTTAAAAAAAATCTATTCTCTATCATTATTCTTGCCTGTTTTCAAAAACTTATTGGAGTGATATGTGTCATTTATTATTATTATTCTTTATATTTGGTCAGCTTAGGCAGTTTCCTGAGTTGATACTCTATAAACCTAATTAATTACTCATGAAAAAATTTTTACTTCTATTGACTCTTGTCACAACGGTTGGGGTTGGCTGGGCGCAGCGCCACAACCCAAACCAGTACAGGGTAACACTGAATGAAAATAGTGTTACACTTCCTGCTAATTTTCAGGATGTGAGAAAAGGGTTAAAAGCGAAAGGAGTAACTACTGCACCTTCGCAAGTGAATCATTTTATTATGCAGTTTAATTCTTTGCCCACTGTTGCCGAACAAAAACAGTTGAAGGAACAAGGAATCACACTGCTAAACTATTTGCAGGGTTATGCCTACTATGTTTCTGTTTCTTCTCGCTTTTACTCTATTAGCAGAAGCGCGTCAAAGAACATTAGGTCCTTTATTCCGATTAAGCCTGAGTATAAAATACGTCAGGATTTAGCCAAGGGTAATGTACCTGACTATGCTAAAGCGGGTATTGATATCGTTAAAGTAGATGTTACCTATTTTAAAGATGTTGATGAGACTACAGTTGCTGCCGCAATTTCTAAATTGAAAATTACCTCTGTTAAGATGATGGGTAAGTTTCATATGTTCTCGGCTGAAGTTTCTATCTCCAATCTTGCTACGTTATCCTCTTTGGACTGGGTTATGAATATTGAGCCAATAGCACCTCCTTCCGTGTTGGATAACGATCATGGTAAGAGTTTGCATCGTGCCAATGTTTTAAGTTCTTCGATTCCTGGCTTAGGCTATGGCTTAACAGGAAAGGGTGTTAAAATTGGCCTTTGGGATGGTGATGTCTACAACCACCGGGATTTCAACGATCGATTAGTTGTCCGTGAGTTTGAGAGCCATCGAAGCGATCACGGTACCCATACTGGCGGCACAATTACTGGAGCAGGCCTTCTTGATCCCAGAGCAACTGGTATGGCCCCTGAAGCACAACTATACGCTTGGAATTTTAACGTTCAGTCCAATGGGTTAGCTGTTCCAAATGAAAGACTACTTGCCCTCGATAATGATGGTATTGAAATCACCTCTAATTCATGGGGCTATAATGTAACTGCTTGTCCCAACCCATATGCCTACAATAGTACAGACCACAATGAGGACTTAATTGCTGGATGGTATCCTTACTTTTTGTATGTTTTCTCTGCTGGTAATAATCAAAGCATTTGTCCAGGTGGATTTAATACAACCTCTAAGAACATGAAAAACTCTTTGATGGTTGCTGCTGTTGATGAATTAGATGGTATGAGTTATTTCAGCAGTTTTGGACCATCAGAAGATGGTCGGTTGATTCCAAACATTAGCGGAGATGGAGTAGATGTTTACTCCACATTTTTTGATAATGGATATGGTCTTATGAGCGGAACCTCTATGGCTACGCCAGGTGTTGCTGGAACAATGGCTCTGGTTTATCAGCGCTATAAAGATACCCATGGCGGTCAACAACCCGCATCATCATTAATGAGAGGATTGGCTTGTAATACAGCACATGATCTTGGGAATTTTGGTCCAGATTATAAGTATGGATTTGGAGAGATCAACGGGTTAAGAGCTGTTTCTGTTATGGAACAAAACCATTACTTTATTGACACTGTTAGCCAAGGCAACACTTATACTAAAGATATTACTGTTCCTAGTGGGGCTGTTGGTTTAAAGGTGATGCTATCTTGGACTGACCCAACTGGTACAGTTGGGGCCTCGCGGATACTCGTAAACGATTTAGATTTAAGTGTTTCCAATGGCGGATCAATAACGTTACCTTGGGTTTTAGATCCAGCAAATCCCTCAGCAACAGCTGTTAGAGATTATGATGGCTTGAACAACCTAGAGCAGGTAACTTTTTCAAATCCTACTGCTGGAACTTACACAATTGGTGTTGATGGGTTTGAAATTGCAGATGGTGTTCAGGAATTTGCTGTTGTATACGATATCATCATGCCTACGCTTAAGTTAACCTATCCTATTGGTGGCGAAAACCTTTCTCCTGGTAGCGAGGGTGTTATTCGTTGGGATTGTGAAGGTTACAGCAATACCTTTACCATTGAGTATTCTGCTGATGGCGGTGTAAACTATTCAGTTATAGCCTCAAACATTCCATCTTCTGTTAGGAGTTACTTATGGACTCTTCCTGCAGGGACAAGTAGTAATGCAAAAATTCGTATTTCTAACGGTTCTGTTCTTAATGCGACCAAAGGCGTTTTTAATGTTATGCCTGTTCCACAAAACATAAAGGTTGGTTCGGCACAATGTGGCGGCGCAGGTCCATTTGCTTTGACTTGGGATGTTGTTGCCAACGCTAAGTATGAGGTGTTGAAATTAAATGGTCAAGTTTATGAGCATTTAGCCGACGTAGCATCTAATAGTTACGACATTACCGGTATTACCCAAAGTAATAATAACTGGTATTGCGTTCGAGCTATCGACCTTACAACTGGAGCAATTAGCGAGCGGTCATTGGCGGTAACGGTCAATCCTACCGTTGCGGTATCCACTCTTCCATTTATCGAAAACTTTGAAAGCCAAAAGACCGATAATTTTTACTTTACCTCCGTTTTAGGTCAGGGGAATGTTCGTTATGTGAACAATGCACAAAAGTATGGTATTCGTTTGGAAGGAACATCTGGTCCAACAACCGCTTGGCTTGCTGGTACCGATGCTGCTTGCTTTACCAACAACCCGAATTTTGTTGTAAAGGCAAGCATCTGCAATATTGATGCAACCTCATTAGCAGGAAAGAATTTCAGGTTAAAGTTCGATTATCGTCAGAAATACCGAACTGCTGCTGGAACCTCCTACTTTAGGGTTAGGGTTAATGGTGATATTCTTACAAATACCGACGGAACCCAAATCTACGGTGCAACGAATCAGGTTAGTTACAAATCCGTTTACTACGATTTGGCAGCCTATGCAGGTATGGCTTCTGTAGTTGTTGAATTTGAGGCAGTTTGTAAAACAAACTATACTACTTACGTAAACACAAGTGGTAACTACGATTTTAGTCTCGACACCTATGATGTTGGTGACTTTGTTACTATTGACAATATAGAATTCCTCGAACCTTTGAGTGATATGGCCTTAACCAGTTTAACTGTTGGTGCGGGGAATACTGCTGCAGAGACCATTACCGTTAAGGTTAAAAACCTCTCTGGTGAAATCGTTTCTGATGTGCCAGTTTCTTACACCGTAAATGGTGGTGCTGTTGTCAGTGAGGTTGTACCAGGTCCAATAGCTCCAATAGCTGAGGCAACCTATGCCTTTACCCAGACGGCTGATTTTTCCGTTGGAGGAGTTTATTCTGTTGTCGCTGCAGCTAATTGGCCAAACGACCCAATTGCGAGCAATAATAGCATGACCGCCTACAAGGCCAACAATGGAACTGATATCCTAATTGGAACAGGCACTCCAACTACAACATGCGATGGTTGGTTGGTTGATAATGCTGGACGGTATGCCGATTATGCTGTTTCGCAAACAAAAACACACCGATTTATACCGGGTACTGCTGGCAAAAACGTTAAGATTACCTTCACAGAGTTTGCTACTGAAGAAGGTTATGATTTCGTATATGTGTATAACGGCAACAGCACTTCTGCTGCAAACCTGCTCGGGAAATTCGCTGGAAGCGCATTGCCTCCATCAATCACATCCTCTTCTGCCAATGGTAATTTAACCATTAAGTTTACCTCCGATTTCGATGTAAACGATATGGGCTTTGTGGCACACATCGAGTGCGTGGACAAACCTGCGGTTGATGCTGCTGTAACTGCAATTACTGCACCCACAGCTTCTGGTATTAAAACGACGACTGAAACGGTAACGTTTACGTTATTTAACTATGGTTTAACTGCGCTAACTACCTATGATATGTATTATCAGATAGACAACAATACTCCGGTTATAGAGTCTGTTACTACCGATAATATTGCTTCGGCTACAAGTTTAGTAAAATCCTTTGCTGTAAAAGCAGATTTATCTATTGCTGCCACTTATGCGCTTAAGGTTTGGGTTGTCGCAGTTGGCGATGCTATTGCCGAAAATGATAGCACGACCGTTTCGGTTGTATCTCTTGCTTCAACAGCAGATGCAGGTGTTTCGGCTATCTTAACTATCAGACCAAGCAGAGTAGGTACTTCAACAATTGCTGCAACCATTAAAAATTTTGGAACTACATCTATAAGTAATTTTGATGTAGCCTATGCTATCAATGGAGATGCTGAAGTTGTTCAAGCAGTGGTAGGCCCAATTGCTGCTGGTGCAACGAGCGCTATAACGTTTACAACAAAGGCTGACTTTACAGCGGCAAACAACTATAATGTTGATATCTATACTAAGCTAGCTGGTGATGTGCTTGCTACAAATGATACAATGTCAACTCAGGTTGTTGTAGTTGCTCCATCAGCTCTCAACGTTGTCGGTAGTTTCTACGGTGGCTTAAATGTTGCAACTGCTAGTGCAATACCTGCAGTTGATCTGGTTAATAATTATACCATTGAAGCATGGGTTAACCTGAGCGATCCAACGAACTATGGTAATATTTTCAACAAAACAAATGTAATATTAGATTATACTACCACTTATGGCGTTGCATTCTATGGCACAAATAGTTATTTAC
This sequence comes from Williamwhitmania taraxaci, assembly GCF_900096565.1. Lineage (NCBI taxonomy): Bacteria > Pseudomonadati > Bacteroidota > Bacteroidia > Bacteroidales > Williamwhitmaniaceae > Williamwhitmania > Williamwhitmania taraxaci. The sequence continues at coordinate 1,123 of NZ_FMYP01000082.1, read as the reverse complement.
TAAGGGTCACTGGGGCAACCAGTTCATTTATTCGGTATGTGCCTAATAGCGTAAAAAAAGGTACATGGCAGCATGTTGCTTTAACGGTATCATCAACCAATGTTTACACTCTCTATATTGATGGTGTTGCTCAAACTTGGACAGTATACTCTGGAGCTGCTGTAGCAACAAAGACTAATAGTTCGAACCCAATATCCATTGGTAACAGAGCAAGTGATCTTTTGAGGCCTGTTAATGGATTAATTGACGAGGTTCGCGTTTGGAACTCTTGTCTTGACCAATCAACCATTAGTGGTAATATGATGACTGATTATGCTGCAAATACAGCGGGTCTTCTTGCTTACTATAAGATTAAGGAAGGCGCTGGCAGTTATCTATTCGACTATTCAAGTAATGATAATACAGCCATTATTTCTGGTGCTGATGTCTCTGGTATGGGTGATGGTAAGTTCTGGAATGCTCCTGGTTTACTTCTGAAAAACTTCAACTTTACCGGAGAGAAAGTTCCTACAACTTTTGATGCAAACACCAATACTTTCACATCTATAATGGATGCTGCGGACTTAAGTGCGCTTACTGCAAACTTCACTCCTAGTCAGCAATCTGTTATTATGATTGGTGCTGCTGTTCAAACTAGTGGAAGTGTCTTAGATTTTACCAGCGGAACTAAAAATTATACTGCTGAAGGATTTGGTTTTAACACAGGCATAAGTCAAAACTATACAGTTAATGTATCCAACGACTTAAGTTCTGCTTGTGATTTAACTGCTTACTCCTTCGAAACGGCTGATAATGCTGGTTTGTTAAGTTCGATCGTGCTTGATGGAAGCGGAAATAACTTCTACAAGAAGGTTTCTTCGAGCCTTGATCTGACTGCGCTAAAGGCTTTGTTTACCATTTCGCCCCAAGCAACGCTTGCGATTAATAACGTTGCTCAGGCTAATCCACAGTCATCGGTTGTTGATTACTCTAGTCCTGTGATGGTTACAGTTGTTTCTAGAAATGGAAGAGACTTCAAAAATTATAGCATTACAGTTGATGCTAGAAGTTCTTCTGCTGACCTAACTGCATTTAGCATTCCTCTAGAGCAGGTTGGAACAACAACTATTGATGCTGTTAACCA
>NZ_FMYP01000081.1 GCF_900096565.1 Williamwhitmania taraxaci | reverse complement strand
CCCCCCCTAAGATGAGGCCTCCCTTGAGGGGCGTTGGAGACTACGACGTTGATAGGCTGTAGGTGTAAAGCTGGTAACAGCAAAGCCGAGCAGTACTAATACCCCGAACGACTTCCGCGGCACCTGCGCCGCCTGCTCTGCGAAAGAACGTCAAAAGTATACGGATTTAAGCATCCGCAACCGCTTACGGTGGCTATGGCGGCGGGGTTCCACCCCTTCCCATTCCGAACAGGGCCGTTAAGCCCGCCAGCGCCAATGGTACTGCCGAAAGGTGGGAGAGTAGGTCGCCGCCGTTCTTCAATCCCGGTCTCGCAAGAGGCCGGGATTTTTTTGTTTATACCCCACCGAAAAAGCGCTCGCTCTCTAGTGCTAAGCCCATTTACCAACGTTTAGCTCCTACGGAGCCGGTTGGATTTTGGAGGTATGGTGCATTGATAAATACGGCAACCGTGAGCATTTTCGTGGTTACAACCTGTGCAACTCGCATCTTAATGTGTTTGCAGAAGGGTGCCGTAGGCACTATATTATCGTTAAAAACCTGTTTGCTTGATCTTTTTGAGCGCCGTATGTGCGGCACTTTTTTAGGGATCGAAAGATTAGATTGTTCAGAATCAACCTATCTATATTACTCTTGTCTGTTTGATAGCAGTTGTGCCACCTAAGGGACGTTAATAGCTTCGGTGATGGCGCGTATTACCTGCGTGTGCCTCCTACGGATGATAGGAATGATGCCTTGTAGGTTTTTCCTGAATCGCGAATTGATATAGATTTGTCGACATTGATGTAAGTCGTGGTTGATCTTAGGCCCAATTCTTAGCGAGGTCGGGATTTTTTTTTATCTTTGCGTGGCAAATAAATTACTATGCGCGCGAAAGGATTATTTATTAACATTTGTTTGATCTTTGCTGTCTCTCTGGTTGTAGAAAACACGTTTGCACAAGGGTTCAAACTCGATTCTCTCTACTTCCCTTTTCCAGACACATTAAAAACGAAGGCGTTATTTGTTTATAAGGTTAATCCGGAAACAATGGCTCCTGTTTTTTATGAATATGATACTACTCTCTACGGGGCACAGAATGTAATGCCCTATCAGCGTTACTCTGTTGGGACAATTTCGACTGGGAATAACGGTGGAGCTATGATGCCTCTGGATTACTTTTATCGGAGTGAATCGGAGGATTTCCTATTTGTAAAAAGTTTTCTACCTTACCTCAATACGCCCACGGATTTGCCTATTATTAACTCCCAAAAGCGATTTACTCGATTAGGATATTCTACAAATAAAAAGAAAATTGGGGAGCAAACATTAGAGATCACTCACAATCAAAACATTGTTCCGGGTTGGAGTGTGGGGTTGAAACATAATGGTCACAGCACTGCAGGGTTTTATCAAAAACAATATGCCCGTAACAATAGTTTTAACCTATACTCATCGTTCTATGGTCCACGAATGAAGAGTTATATCTCATTTGCTTGGCACCGTATTCGGATCAAGGAGAATGGTGGTGTAGATGAGTTTGATATAAAGGATACAATAATTGACGCTGAGAATGTCCCTGTAAAATTGGCAAATGCTAAGAATGACTTACGGGGAGTGCAATTATTAGCTTCCAATAGCTATGGTATTGTTGGTGGAGCAAATAAGGGTTTGGGTGGTGAACCATACTTAGAACTGCGTCATACGCTTAAATATGATCGATTCAGTCGTGTTTTTAGTGATGTTCCAGACCTAACTACCAGCAGCTATTTTAAGAATTATTATATCAGTCAGGTTTCAACTAATGACTCTTCTTATTATCGGAATATCTCTAATGAATTGACTCTTTCGGGGAATTTCTTAAGTGGTATTGGACGCGCTTTTAAGCTATATGGCAAGGCTGGTGTTGATATGGAGCGTTACTATTACTGGAAGCCCGAATTTTTCATTAAGGAGATAACAAATACCGATTACACTAATGTTTATGCCGGGGCTGGCTTGTTTACTCGTGTCAAGGGTATAGACTTATCGGTGTATACTAAGAGTTATTTGAGTGGTCGTCGCAGTGGTGACGTCCTTTTTGCTGGCATTGGCAATTTCGCATTCGAAATATGGGGCTTTCCCGTAGCACAAACTGCTTCACTTTCGGTTAATTCAAAGACGGTGGATTACTTTTCTACTCAGTACTTTGCGAACAACATTAAGTGGGATAACACCTTCAATAAAATAAATGAGTTAAGGGCCAGCTATTTTTTAGCATTCCCAAAACTTAGAACATCTGTCGAGGCAAGATTCATTAGCACTGATGGATATGTATTCTTTAATAAGGAATCACTACCGGAGCAGAGTAACGACCAGGTAACAGTTGCCAGTTTGTTCTTTAGAAATCATATTAAGTTCGGAATATTGAACTTTATTCACAATGCCGTTATTCAAACTTCTTCGAATGAAGATATAATCCCACTTCCATATATTGCGGTAAAGGGATCATACTTCATTCAATTTAATTTAATTAAGAATGTGCTTTCTACTCAAATGGGGGCAGATGTTTTTTATAATACAAAATACTACGCAAACGCATACAACCCTTCCATTGCGCAGTTCTACATACAAAAGAACAGAAAGATTGGGGAGTATCCCAACATCAGTGCATTTATCAATTTTCAGTGGAAAAGGGCTCAGATATTCGTGAAATATGATCATTTGAGTCAGAATTGGTTTGAACGTGATTATTTCTCCGCATACACATACCCAATAGGCGAACGCTCATTTAAGTTTGGCGTTTACTGGAACTTCTATGATTAATTCAAATTAATCGAACTTTATTGAGAATGTTGCGTTTAATGTTATTATTCACCAAAATTAATGTATGATTTTATTTTACTCAAAGAGAACATTTTTTATTTTTAGTTTATTTTTAGTTGGATTGTTATTTAGTTGCAATAATTTTGAAATAAGCAGTGTTAACCCTAATAGTAATTTAAACATAAGCGCCATAAAAGAAAGAGGTAAACTCGTGGCCGCCACCGACAATTCCGGGATTTCGTTTTTTGTGCACAAAGGGCACCCCATGGGATTTCAGTTTGAATTGCTTAAAGAACTAGCCAGAACCATTGGCGTTCCACTTGAAATTATCCCTGTTAAGAGTTTCGATGAAGCATATTCATTACTAGATGAAGGGCTTTGTGATATTGTCGCCATGAATTTGGTTCCAACAAAGGCGCTCGCTAACAAAATATCCTATACTATACCTCATTCCGAAGTCAAATTAGCGTTGGTCTCTTTGGGGAATGATTCTAGTAATCTGGCATTCAATCGCTCCATTCTTGGTAAGAGAAGAATCGATCTTCAAGGTCGCGGCATCAGCATAACCAATGGTAGCAGCAAATCTGCCGATGAATTAGTTGAGATGGTTGCATTAGGCGACATCGATCAAGCTATTGTGGAGTATTCCGACGCAATGGTTGGGGAACTGCGCTTTCCTCGGGTTAAGGTTTTGCCCTTAACTAATTTAACAGAGCAGTCCTGCTGGGCTGTTAATAAGAGATCTCCCTTACTACTTCAGGAAGTTAATAGTTGGTTAAGTCGCTATAAATCTACGGCCAACTATGCTTATATCCTTTCTAAGTATAATAGTGATGATCTATACTTGAGGTATGCTAGTGCATTTATTACACCGGGACGCAATGCAATTTCGAAGTATGATGGATATTTTAAGCACTATAGCAATCAAAAGGGACTGGATTGGAAATTAGTAGCTTCTATCGTATATCAGGAATCACGCTTTAATGCTGATGTGATTTCGCAAAGCGGTGCCTATGGGCTGATGCAGATCATGCCAATAACTGCCGAGCATTTTGGTGTGGACGATATTTCAACCCCGCAAAAGAACATTAAAGTTGGAGTAATGCTATTGAACTATCTTCGCGACTACTATGTAAATGCTGGTATAAGCGAGGAGGAGGCTACGAAGTTTGTTCTTGGTGCCTATAATGGCGGTTTGGGACATATTGAGGACGCACGGCGATTAGCCGAAAAATATCACTCCAATCCTAATTCATGGGAAGATGTTGCCTTCTTTCTTCGTATGAAATCTCAACCAAAGTATTACAAAGACCCTATAGTTAAGTGTGGAAAGTTTAGCGGAAGTGAGACTTCTAGATTTGTGACGGAGGTATTGGAGCGCTATGGTTACTATAGTAGCCTTGTTACTATTTAATAACAGGACGAGGGCTGTATTAACTCAATGAATTCAGCAAGAATCATTGCAGTAGCTCCCCATATCATATCTTCTCCTGCTTTAAAATGGGGTGTCGATAGCGGTAGGCCGCCCAAGTTCTGCGTTATTACTGAGCGGGAATTGGGTTGAAGGAGTTGGCAGATTGGCATTTCAATGATATATTCTACCTCCTGAAGGTTTGGATAGAATGTGGGGCGTTCCTTTAGGATTCCAATCACTGGAAGAACTAGATAATTACTTATTGGTATAAAGAGCGGTGTAAGGGTTCCTAGGATGGTAACAGATTCTGGCCTTATACCGACTTCCTCCTCAGCTTCCCTTAGCGCAGTCTCCAACATATTATCGTCCGACTCCTCCTTTTTTCCTCCTGGGAAGGCCACTTGGGCGCTATGTATGCCATCGTAAGTTTGACGCTTTATAAACACAATGTGTGCTCTACCTTCGTGTGGAAAAATTGGAATAAGCACGGCACTCATTCGAGTTGTTTCATCAGGAATTGTGTGTTCCATCAACTTTAGACGTGCGGCAGGGGCCATGGTACGTTGCACGGTTTCACCTGGAAGACCTTTGTGTAGGCTTTCTCTTAGTGAATTAATAAAATTATCGAAGGGTTCAATATCCATTTTTGCAAATACGCCTTTCCTTTCCAAACGTCTTTTTATTGGAAATGTTCTAATCGCAGGTTTCGTTTTTCTAAACTTAACGACTTGCCATGTCTTAATGGGCCTAAAACCTTAGTGTATCCGTAATAGACGACAGAGAAGTGACAGATGAGGAGATGATTTGTCCTCGGCATCCATCACTCCTAATTCGTCATCGTTTCACTTGTAGTGATCGTAAAGATAAAGCTGTTGATATCAATCTACAACGTTGGCTAGTAATCGAGTGAGTAAATTTCCAACTCGGGTTTACTTATGATGATCCTTAATAAACGCCTCTACCTCCGGAACGCCGCCCTGATATATTAGGTAACCATTGTAAGGTTCGCGCAGGGTAATCTCATCGTTAATAGGAGTGAGCATCATGCGTTTTACCTCTTCGGGGTCGTTGGTTTGACCCAGCACCCAGCCCAGCTTAATATAGGCGGTTTCGGGGAGCATGTTTTCGCCCGGAATAATACCCTTGGCCATAAGATCACGCCCAGTATCGTACACAAACATGTGTGCAAATCCCCAAAGCGTCTGTACGCACATAAAGATGTGAACACCCTTAGCGGTTGCTCGCTCAATGGCCGGGTAGAGTGGCTTGTTGACGTGTCCCAACCCAGTTCCGGCAATGATGATACCCTTATACCCATTGTCCACGAGGGAATCAATCATATCGGGCATCATATTGGGATAGTAATATACAATTGCTACCTTTTCTTCAAAGTATGGAAGTATGGTTACTTTTCGGTCGCTACGGCGCTTGTTGTAGTCGGTTTTGATAGGTTTTACGCCATCCTTCATGCTTACGGTTGCTAGAGGAGTATCGCCAATGGTGCGGAAGGTGCTTCGGTAGGAGGAGTGCATCTTCCTAACGCGTGTGCCGCGGTGCAGAAATCCATATTCGTCGGAAGTAGGTCCAAACATGCACACCATCACCTCGGCAATGTCCGAATGTCCTGCAGTGTAGGATGCATGCATCAGGTTAAGTGCTGCATCGGAGCTTGGACGGTCGGAGGAGCGCTGCGATCCCACCAAGACAATGGGGACAGGTGAGTTTTGCACCATAAAGGTTAGCGCGGCGGCAGTGTGCGAAAGGGTATCGGTGCCATGTCCAATAATAATACCATCGATTCCATTCTCTATCTCGCGACCAATAGCTTTTGCCAGCTCAATGTATTGTGCCGGGCCCATGTTTTCGCTGAATACGGCAAAGAGTTTATCGGTGGTGATGTTGCAGATATCTGCCAATTCAGGAACGGCACCGTAAAGTTCGCCGGGTGAGAATGCCGGAATAACGGCACCCGTGCGGTAGTCGAGGCGGGAAGCAATGGTGCCTCCGGTGCCGAGTAACTTTACGTTGGGCTTACCCTTCGAGTAGGGGAACTCCTTCTCCGGAATTTTATAGTTGGCCTTTGAGTATCCCACTTCTTTCATAAAGGTAATGGTGCGAACATCTACCCCTATGTTATAGCCTGTTTCGAACTTCAGCACTAGGTGGTTTTCGTCGTGTGTTTCGGCACGCGGGAGCACCACTCCGCGAAACTGTCCGCGCGTGCTCTCTATCTCCACCTGACCCCATACTCTCGAATTATATTGCTTTAAAATCTCTAACGCTTTGCCTCTATATCCTTGAAAATCGTTGTCCATAGCCATTGAATAAACTAAAGGGTGAATTGATGAGGTTTGAGGTTGTGGTTTACCACCGGCAGCACTAGAGGTAGCAACGATGAGAGCGGAAGGTTTCCCTTTGCCGCCTTACGCAGCTTGCCCATTACCCAGCGAACTGCATTTTCCGAATTGATAGTTCGTCTGATTTGCCCGAACTCCTCTACTAGCGGTAGAATCATTGCCGAAAGTTCCTCAAAGCGGTAGACATTATACCCACAAAGCAACAGTGCCTCATCAAACGTAGCCGATGGGTTTTGGAATATTGCGGTAAGCAAATCGTCGGCTAAACCGAAATCTAACCTTTGCTTTTGCATCAATTTCAACATATCGAATATGCGGTTGGCCTCCTCTATGGTTGCCAATTTCTTTGTAACCAAATGTTTGAAATGCTCGGCTATTAGGATAGCCACTGCTTTTGGAGGATAGCCGATGCTTGCAATTTTTTCAACAAGCACCACCAGGTTGTGGCGTAGGAGGAATGTCCAGCAGCTTTCAGGAACATTCCAGCCCTGCAGCTGTGCTATGCGCAAATGAAGGTCGGTAGCAAGCCGTTTGGTAACCACATCGATATGCTGCTGCTCAATAGCAACAGGGGCGGAATCGGTATCGGGATACATGCGGTCGGCACCCGGAAGCACGCGCTCAAATATGGTTGTTCCATCGGGTAATCCTTTTCGAGTTTCGAGAGGAATGCCCTCAAATGCCATAATGCAACGCTCTTCAATGGTTTCGAGTGCGGTCTTTACATCGGCCTCGGGACCCCAGAATACCAACATTGCATCTTTCGGGGTGGCATTGAGTATCTTTCCCAGCTTATGGAAGTTGAAGCAGATGGCATCTTTTTCGATTTCCTCCGAATGTACCATGTTTGGACGTTCGAGGCAGGCAATAACCTTGAGTCGTTCGGTAATTTCGTTACCAAAGCATCGGCCCGGTTGGGTGAAATGCGATAGCGCTCCGGCAAAATTTGGCAACTTTACGCCAATGAGAGAAAGTGGAACGGTATAGGGTAAGTTGGTGGGGAAGTTGAAGCCAAATTCTACAGGATCGAGCTCCTTCGATTCAATCTTCCAAAGTTTATAGTCAGGTATCCTACTATTTAACTCGTCGCGCAGGTGAAGCAGCGCATATTGGCGGAAGGCTTCAATATGCGAGAGTTTTGGAATCCAAGCAATATGAGCAACGCCCTTAATCTCTACCCGGGCTCCACCGCGGCAGCTGACGTTTACATCTTGCCGAGCGGCACCAATACCTGTGCGAACCAATCCTGTGCTGCGGTTCATAAACCGGATATGATTACCCGCCTCGGCGAGTTCCCATGGGGTGAAAAGCTGAGGATGGGTTACCGTTTCGATGAGCGGCATTCCGAGTCTATCGGTTTTATATATGCGGACGTGGCCAATATCGGAAACTTCACGGCATGAATCTTCCTCGATGCTGAGCTGCAGAATGCCCACCTTCTTATTGCGGAGTTGAATTTCGCCCTCAATACCGATGATGGCGGTGCGCTGAAAACCGGTAGGTATGCTACCATCGAGGTATTGTTTGCGGGTAATGTGTACCTCGCCCACGATATTTAGCTTACACAGCAAACTGATTTCGAGAGCAATTTCGAGCGCTTCCATGTCTATTTTGAATGGTGGCGTATCATCGGTTTCGTAGGTACAGGCCGTTTTATTGTTTAGGCGATATACGATCTCTTTACGGGTGCGAAACTCCATGAGGGCCGTTCCATCGTAAACACCCATTTCGCTAAGGGTAGGCCGCATATGGCGCACCACTTCGGCGGTATAATCGTTATGCTTGTGGAATATTCCTGCGGGACAGCGGCAGAACAACTTTCGCTTGGTAAGCAGTTGCTGATGAACCTCTAGACCCGATTTGAATCCTATACGTTCGTAATCCTCGTTGGTGGCCTCGGCTAGGGAAATGTAACCAATCTCTTTCATTGATTGCAAATACCGATCGAGGCTAATCTGCTGGTCGGCTTTTGAATTGTTTGTTTCCATGGGCAAAATCGTAAAGATTTTAGCCGATTTCATTAACAATCGGCGTCAATTATTTGCTTTTCAAGTTACAGTTTTACCAATAGAAAACGTTTGCGAAGGCAAAAATATTTTTAAACAATTGATGAACAGGTTTTCTTTCTTATCCGAAAGCCATAGTAATTAAGCTTCTCATTTCTCGGATGAAATTGATAAAACATGTTTACTTTGCAAACCTGCTTCGCCTTCGGATGGATAATGGATGAAGAATGTTGTTAGGAGGCAGATCTAATGTAATGGCTGTTTTTGATGTTTCACTTTTAATATTATACTCGATATGAATTCAATCCTTCTTGCCGGAACCGTAATAGTGAATTTTGCTTTAATTGCCTATTCAGTTGCTATTTTTAACGAGCAGCGCAACCGCAGAGCCAACAACAGGGTGATGGTTTTTCTATCGGCAGGTATTTTGTTCGATATAATTGCTACCATTTGCATGGTGAGTGGTTCCACCCATTCATTTATGAGTTCGCATGGCATTCTTGGATATTCGGCCCTATTGGCTATGCTTATTGATTTCATTCTACTTTTGCGTTTCCGAAGCAAGTATGGCCCGGGATTGCTCATTTCCAAATCGCTGCACTTATATTCACGCTACGCTTACGCATGGTGGGTGATTGCCTATATAACCGGGGCCTTAATCGTGGCCTTGCGCCATGCATAATTCGATGAATAAGTCGGAAGACCGAAGTCGGAAGACCGAAGTCGGAAGACTGAAGACCGAAGACCGAAGACCGAAGTCGGAAGACCGAAGACTGAAGACTGAAGACCGAAGACCGAAGTCGGAAGACCGAAGTCCGAAGTCCGAAGAAATGCGACAATATGCCAATGGATTAATGCGGCAATTAAAATGGGCCAGTAGCGGGCGATAGCGCCATGCCCCTTTGCACTATTCCTGCTCGCAGGGTGGCTCTATGTGGGTAACCTGTAGCAAACAACTACGCTAAGTTCGCCTTTGTGCAAAACGGCTCCATAGCCTTTGTAGCTATGTTTTCTTTTAATAATCTGTGTAGATCTGTGGAATATGTGGTGCAACGATCTACCTGACAATGCAGCAATGTGCCAGTTTTATTTACAGGCATTCATTAGCACATTAGCAATTTAACCCATTAACATATTCTTTTCCCTACCTTTGTGCCCAATACAAATGATACAACGCAAGAAATCATGAGCAACAACCCCATTTCGCAATTTATTGCGCACACTATCGAGAGCCTAGAGGCCAAAAACTTTGTGCGACTTGCCTTATTCAACAGGCGCGACAAGAATAATACGCTGCGAACTGCTTCGGCCAAGGTTATAAGCATTAAAAAAGGGGAACGGTTATCGTTTGTACTTCGCCATCAAACCAAAGATATTACCCAAAATTGCATGTTTGAGGAGGTGGGATCTCTTCTTGAAGCTATGTTTGCCAACGATTTCCTTCAGGCCGATTTGTTTACTCTTTCGGCCAACTACTACCTTACTATTTCGCCCAATGGAACTGCAAAGCTCCGCATTGGACCGGCTACCGAGACAATGCAACCTTCGCTTAGCCATGATAAGGAGAAGGCTCGACTGATTACGCCCGCGGAGAATACCTATCTCTATCGCTTGGGAATTACTACCAGCGAGGGTAAGGTAAAGAACGACATGCAGGATAAGTATCGACAGATAAATAAGTATGTTGAGATTATTGATGGGGTGCTAAAATCGGTAGAACTGGATAACTCTTTCAGCGTGGCCGATATGGGTGCCGGTAAGGGTTACCTCACCTTTGCGCTCTACGATTACTTGGTGAATGTTCTTCACAAAACGCCAAGCGTTGTGGGTGTCGAACTCCGTAAAGAGTTGGTGGATAAGTGCAATACCATTGCGAAAGAATCGGGATTTGCCGGACTCTCCTTTGTCGAGGGAACCATTGTAGATGCAAAGCTGCCTAAGGTTGATATGCTCATTGCCCTTCATGCCTGCGATACCGCCACCGATGATGCCATTTTTATGGGTATGAAGGCTAATGCTAAGGTGATTGTGGTTGCCCCTTGCTGCCATAAGCAAATACGGAAGCAGATTAATCCAGTAGGGAATCTCGGCCGTATTACCCAGTTTGGTATTCTAAAGGAACGCCAGTCCGAACTGCTTACCGATGGACTACGCGCTCTAATCATGGAGGCTTATGGGTATAAAACCAATGTTTTTGAATTTATTGCCACCGAACACACTCCCAAAAACGTGCTGATTGTCGGCATTAAGCAACGCGAGCTTGCTACTCCCGATCCAAAGGTGCTTGAGCAGATTGCCGATATTAAAAAGGTATATGGCATTGAGTATCATCAGCTCGAAAAGTTGTTGGAGAAGGGTATCTAGCTATTTGGATATGCCCTTGAGCCCTCTTGCTTAACCACAATTCCTGTGGCGGAAAACAATTTAGAGAGTAGAACCCATTTCCGTTTACTGTGAAAATGTAACATTGGATTATGTGTGGACGACAATTGGGAAAAACATGTCGGGCTTACAGCCCTAAGTTGTGTCAGGTATTGATTTAGGGCTGCGCCCTGTGCTATTACATGTTACCCTTTCAGGCCAAATGGAAAGGAGGAGGGACGAAGTCCCGAAAGGTAAAAGCACAGGTTGGAGCGAAGCGTAAACCTGTGTAAGCAGTAGCGCCAGCACAAAGCCCTGCAAGGGCGATAGGTTGTTTTTTGTTGGGGCAATGCAATGTGTAAAGCTATTCGAAAAGCACACCTCATCTCAACTTCAGCAAGTCACCCTTCCCTTTGGGACAGGGATGGGGTTAGGTCGGTAAGGAGCAAAACAGCAAATCATTTGCATTGAACAACCTACCATATTTAACCACAGAGGTCACGGAGAAAAACAACACAGAGAACACAAAGGGTGCATTGTATAACTATTCTGCAATTTTTAATCCAATCGACCTCCACCAAAGGAGGCGCCGCTGGGTTATAATGCTGCCCTCATCTTCAGCAAGTCACCCTTCCCTTTGGGACCGGATGGGGCTAGGTCGGTAAGGTGCAAACTTGCACTTGCAATACCCAACTATCCTTTTCGACCTTCGCCCTCCGCTTTTGCTAACCTTCCATCTTTTCTGCTACATTTGCGTAACCTAACTTAATTGCAGAATGGCGCATTTTGGTTTGCTGCCAGCTATTTATAAACCGCAAACAACCTAACCATGAAAAAACTATTTCTTTTAATCGTATTGGCAGTTTCATACTTGTATGGGATTGCCTGCACCACCGCCATTATTTCGGGGAAGTATACCACCGATGGACGGCCTATGATTTGGAAGGTGCGCGACAGTGATTATGCCAAGAATAGCATGAAGTTTTTCGCCGATGGCAAGTATACTTATGTAGGCCTTATTAACTCCGAAGATTCTACCGGTGCTCTAATTTGGGGCGGTGCCAACTCGGCTGGCTTTTCTATAATGAACAGTGCCTCTTTCAACGTAAACCTCGACGATACTACTTCCAAAAAAGATTTGGAAGGAGAGTTTATGCGCAAGGCATTAAAGCAATGTGCCTCACTATCCGATTTTGAAGCCCTACTTAATGCGGAGTCGAAACCAATGGGGCTTGCTGCTCACTTTGGCGTAATTGATGCTGCGGGTGGTGCCGCTTTTTATGAGGTAAACAATTACACTTTTACCAAGTTCGATGCCAACAATCCTGCCGAAGCACCAAACGGTTATATTATCCGCACCAACTTCTCCTTTACCGGAAAGAAGGATATAGGTTACGGTTTTATTCGCTTTCAAACGGCACAAGACTTGTTTTACACTGCCGATGCGCAGCACAAAATGAACTATCAAACCATTCTGCAAGAGTTTACCCGCTGCTTTAGGAATCCGGTGCTAAACCGCGATTACCGCAAAGAGTTTAGCGCTATTCCCGCAGGCAGCTATTTTGTAAACTCCGACGATTTGCTCTCGCGCAGCGGAACATCATCTGCTATTCTGGTGCAAGGCGTTAAGCCGGGCGAACCTACCGATTTGGCTACTATATGGACAATGGTTGGCTTCCCCAATACATGCGTTGCGCTGCCACTCTGGGTGCGCGAAGGCGATAAGCTGCCACGAATGGTTGTAAGGAACAAGCAAGGTAATTCACCAATCAACAGCATGTCGCTGGAGCTAATGGATCAGTGCTACCCTATGAAACGTTCCGATGGCGCTCGCTACATTCAAATATCGAAGCTGTTCAATCTTGAGAAAACCGGAATAGTGCAAAAGCTTGAGGTAATGGAGCGCAACATATTTAAGGTTGCCGACGAAAAGGTGGCTATATGGCGCAGCGGAAAAGGAAAGCCCGGCGAAGTAGCCCAATTCTACACCTGGCTCGACGATGTTGTTGCCAAAACTTACCTCACCGAACTTGGGGTTAAGGAAAAATAAATGTGCCAATTTGCCAATTCTGAATGAAACACCCACATGCTGAATTGGTATGATTTTGCAACGACCATCTTTTCACCATTCACTTTTCACCTTTCACTCTTTTACCCTTTACCTTTTAACCTTTAAAACATGAAACATCTTTTATACATTTCCGCTATTGCCCTACTGGTATCATGCCAACCGGGCGATTTAAAGACAAGGAGTAACGACACTATTCACGTAGGTGTGTTCGACAAGAATGGCGATAGCCCCGACTGCATTACCGATGCCCTTGAGGCCTGCCGCATTGATGAAGGGATTACCGTTCGCGTTATTTCTGCTGCCGATATTATGGGCGGTGATGCCGACGATATTGACGTATTCCTTTTCCCTGGTGGGGGCGGACGCTCCGAAACTGGTAGCCTTGGCTTACTTGGCCAGCAAAAGGTTATCGACCTAGTGAAAAGCGGTAAGGGTGTGGTTGGCATTTGTGCCGGAGCCTATATTCTATCCGAAACACCGGGCTATCCATCGCTTGCGTTAAGTGGTGCCGAAGCCATCGACATTGAGCACGATAACCGTGGACATGGTTTGGCAAAGTTCTCGGTAACTGGTGAAGGCAAGAAGATTTTTCCTGAGCTAGCCGATAGCGACATTTACTACTCGCTTTACTACGAAGGACCGGTGCTTATTCCGGCCAAAGACAGCAAGTATAAGTATACCGAGCTGGCTACCATGCTAAGCGATGTGCACACCGTTGCTGGAACTCCATCCAACATGACTAACAACCGTCCGTTTGTGATTGTTACTGAGGTTGAAAAAGGAAAATCCGTTTCAGTAGTAGGCCATCCTGAGGCTACTCAAGGAATGCGCTGGATGATTCCTCGCCTTGTGCGGTTGGTTGCCGGAAAAGAGCTAATATCGTATAACGCTAACGTGGTTCGTCCTGGCATCCATTCAAAAGAAATTTTGTTTACCGATTCACTGTTGGCCAAGCAAAGCGAAGCCTTTGGAATGCTTATTAAGAGCAAGGAGGAGAAGCTTTCCGCACTACAAGCAATTGTAGACATGCGTGCATGGTCGGCAAAGAAGTATATTCCACAAATGGTTCGTGATAGCAGCTTTGATGTTCGGTTACTTGCCGCCAAGCTCACCGTAGAGCTCGAGCGCACCGATGCCATTCCCGATTTAAAAGCTGCTGTTACCACCGAAACCAACCCAGCGCAAAAGCAGCAGCTAAAGGAGCAACTCCAGCTGTTGGAAGCAATGACAGGAAGGCGTTAAAGGGTAAAGGGTAAAAGTTAAAGGATGGCCGCGTTAGTGACCATCCTTTTTTGCGTATTGAGAGGTTGATAAATGAACGGGAGTTAGTAATGTGATTAACCCTCTTTTATTTTTTTTTACTTTTTACTTTTAACTTTTCACAATTCACCACTCACCACTCACTACTCACTCTTCGCCTCATCGTCCTTATCGGCAGCCCTAGTAATACGCGAACGAATTACCTGCGCCTGAGCATCCACAATTTCGTTTATAAGGCTGGCCATTTGCATATACTCTGGCTTTTGCGAAATGGAATATAGCGAATCGATGGCTTGAAACAGATTTGCGCAATCGGCTTTTACCTTATATCCGCAACATAAAAGCATAAAATAATCGGGAACCCCTGTAATAATAATCATCACAAGGCTTTCCCGATTAAAATATTTTCACC
>NZ_FMYP01000080.1 GCF_900096565.1 Williamwhitmania taraxaci | reverse complement strand
CGCCCCATCCTCCTCCTTCTCAAACATTCCAATGACCACACCGGAGGAGAATAGACAATCCCACTGGTGCTTTACAAGGGTAGCACCGCCCTGTCCGCCAGCTGGCGGATAGTCCATAAGGTTGGTGGTGCTGCCCTGCGCTAGGCCGTAGGTGCTGCTGAAGGTGTGCTCGAGCTTAAACACGCCGTGCATGAGCTCGTGGGCCACGGTGCGGGCGGAAGGCTCGCCAAAGAGGTAGCCCATCTGCTTGGCCCGGGGCATGTCGCCCTGAAGGGCACCCTGAGCCGGCAGCACAAAGAGGTAGAAGGTGGTGGGATCGTAGCCGGGAGCGGTGCGCAGGACGGTGCAGAGCGCCTTCTGCTCGTCGGTGAGGAGGGAGAAGAAGCCCTTATCGTTCACGGCCAGCTGGCCGTTGCCGTCCAAGTCCCAGCTCTTGTCTTCGAGCGGTGCGCCTACCTCGAGGGTTACGGCCACACCAAAGGATTTGAGCAGCGCGTTGAGCTCCGCGCCTATCCCTGAGGCATTCGCTACGGTTTGCCCAACCGGGATAAGCTTTACACGCACGGTGCGGGGGGTGTAGGATACCACGCGCAGCTGGCCAACCAGCTCGTAGCCGCCACCAGTTTTGGGGTAAAGCGCCTGCAGGTCGTAGCCCTCATCGGCCTTGGCGGCCAGCAGGGTGAACTGGAAGATGCTACCATCGCGCGTGGCCACAAGCGTAGCCCCGGCTCCGGTGCGGAACACCAGCTTGCCCAGGTCGAGGCCATTTGCGCGAAGTGTTACCTCGGCCTTTATGGTGGCGGTTTGCCCCACCGGAATCAGCTGGAAGGGTATGGGGTAAGCACGCCCACCGCAGGTAAGCTGGCTATACTCGGCCCACATAATGTTGGAGCTGCTGTAGCGGCTATCGCCGGGGTCGAAGGCGTAGGGGTTACCCGCAGCCGCTGTAAAGGCTACGGATAGCCGTTCGTCGCTAAAGGTGCCGGGAGCCAGCGGTCCCGTAGGCAGACCAGGAATACCAGTGCCATTCGTTGTTTGGGTTACCGCACCCGTTGTGGGATCAACCGTAAAGGTGTTGCCTGCCCCATCGCTTACCGTAATGGGCTGGTCGGCTGCCACTGCATCTACCACGCTCACGGTAATGGTTGTGTCGGGGGTAGTAACGGTTATGGTGCTATCGGCAGGGTTGTAGGTAATGCTGCCCGTGCCGGGAATGGTAATGTCGGGCAGGGTAACGGTGGTAACTCCGCTACCGTTAGTGATAATTCCGGTTCCTCCACCACCGGTAATAATGCCATCGAGGCCAAGTATAGCGTTGCTGCCGGGGGTATAGTTGGTACACACGGGAATGGAACCTGCTATGAGCTGGAAGCTGGTGTTGAACACGGCGTTGGTAAACTTCACCTTCAGGCGCATCTCGGCGTTCATAAAGGGGAGTATGCCGTAGCCCTCACCGGCAAAGCTGCCGTTGGCGTTGCGCTTTACCTTGAGCAGGGTTACCTCAAAGGGGCCGGCGGTAACGGTGGTGCCGGGGAATATTTCGGTGAGCCGCACCGTATTGGTAATATGAACGGTATCGGTGGTTTCGCCGCAGGGCGGTACGGGCTTGGGGGTTGGCATGGTAAAGTTTACCAGCTCGCTGTAGTCGCCCCACTGCTGGCCCTTTCGGGCGCGAATGCGGAACTCAAAGGTAGCGGATGGTGCCAGCGTGGGAATGAGGAGCTGACAGCCAGTGGAGGGCATTATGGTCCAGGTGTCGAACCCTACGCAGCGGTAGCTGAGCTCGTAGCTGTCCACTCCTGGAGTAGCAGCCCAGCTGGCGCGAGCGTTGCGGGGCGGAGCTGTCACCACCGCAAGGCTATCCACGCCGTAGCCTTGGAGCACGTTGGGCTCCTGCGAGCCGTAAGTAAAGGAGTAGAGCTCGCTATAGCCGTTATTGCGGAAGCGGTCAGTCCCGCTGCGGTCGATGGCCTGCACGCGCCAAGCGTAGCGCATGTCAGCCTCAAGTAGCGGTTGGCCGGGGCCGTAGGGGTAGCTGGTGCGCTCGGTTTCGTCGGAAAAGATGGGGGTGGTGCTCTGGGCTACGTCGGCAGCGCTTACCCCAGGGGTGCGCAGCTCGAACAGCTCAAGGCGGAAGGTGGTATTGCCGGCCGAGTTGGGCGAGGCGGTATTGCGCGGGGTCCACTGGAAGTTGAGGTGCTGCATGGGCTGGTTTGGCAATTTGGCCTCCTGAAAGGGATAGGTAAGCAGCGGCGGCTCGGCCTTGGCTAGGTAGCAGAAGGCGGCGCTCTCGGCGCTCACCGGTACATCGGGTCGGTCGTAGTCGTAGGCCGTAAAGGCTATGCGGTAAGCGCCCTCGGGCAAGGCCTTGGTGCGGAGGTAGGCCTCGCGGGAGTAACCGCTAAACTCCATGGCGTCGGGGTTAAGGTAATCCAGCAGCTGGCTGCCCGAGATGAGGGTAGGCACCCCCGCTTCTACCGCTATGGGCGCGGGGTAGTAGCCGGGGCTGGTGCGTATAATGGTTCGGCCGTTGAGTTCCACCCTAAGGGAGAGCCGAAGGCGGTAGCCGGTATGGGTAAGGTCGCGCTGGAGCAGGATTATCCGCAGCTGCTCTACGCCGGGGGCGGCATAGTCGGCCAGGTTCACCGAGTAGGGCGGTGCCAGCTGGGTGGTGAGGCTCACGGGGTATATTTGCTGCGCCACGCTAGCCAGCGGCAGCAGCAGGGTGAGCAGTAGGAGGAGGGTATGGTGCTTTGCGGTGTGTAGAATCCTGTTCATGGTATGCGGGTTTTACTAAAAGCGGTAGCTGTAGGTTAGTATGGTAGTAAGTTCGCTCAGGTTGCGGCCTCCGGCAGCCCCCTTGAAGCGGTTTTGCAGGTTAACGCCCAGCGAAAGCGACTGCTTTCCTTTTGCGTTGCTAGCGGGTGAGTAGGCGCAGCTGAGACCCGAGTTGAGGATGCTACCTGCGTTGCTGCTATTTATGAGGGTGGCGCTATACCCCTCGCTAAGGCTTAGCCGAAGCTTATTCTTCAGGAGCGTTTTGCCAATACTTAGGGCTGGTCCCACAAAAATACTCTCGATGCCACTAGCATCGTTGCGGTTGAAGTTCGCGGAAGGAGTAACGCTAAAGCCAGCCTTGGCAATGGCGTAGGTATAGGAGGCGTTGGCCGAAATAAAGTTGGACGTGTTGCTGCCCCCCTCCCGGTTGCTGTGATCGCTTGCCTTTTGGTAGGAAAGGTTTAGCATTACGCTTTGGGGTGCTTCCTTTTCGCCAAAGCTGTAGCCCACTGTTCCGTTAAGGTTATTGTTAATCTGGTAGAAGTCGAGGCTATCGGTTTCGCTCTGGTAGTTGGGATCCACCTGGGGCCGCACCTTGGTGTAACCGGTAAAGTTGGAGTAGGCCACAGAGGTAACCCACTTCTCGCTGGGGATAAAGTTGATGTTGCAGCTACCCACCATTCGCTTGGAGGTGGAAGCCTTGCTGTGGTCGAGGTTGTCGGTTTGAAGGCCCACGTTTGCACTAGCCGAGAGCCGTCCGTCCAGCATGTTCACGTTGGGTGCGAGGGTAAAGTTTTGCATATCGTTGTTGCAGTAGTAGGAGCCAAGTGTTTGGTAGTCGGGGGCAATGCGCTCGTAGCGGAGCATAAGTCCCCAGCGTGTAGCTTGGTATCCGGCACCACCATTAAAGGCGTCGAAGTAGCGGGTATTGGCAGTGGCCTTGAGAAACGTCCCCGCAAGGTTTGAGCCCTGGGGTGAAGCCGTGGAGCCCTCTTTTTGGGTTATATTGCCATCGAGAGCCGAAACGGCATACTCGGCATCGATTAGCCAGTGCTTAAACAGCTGTTTCTTTGCCGTAACGCTAATCGCTAAATTTTGCAGGGGAGCAAGGGAGCCATCGGGCGGCAGCTGCTGCACGGAGCCAACATCGTCCTTGGCCGAGAAAACGCAGATATCTACACCATCGGTCTCCTTGTGGTAGCCCACCTTTACGCCGTAGCCCATGCGGGTAAACGATGGAGTTACCCTACTGTCGGCGTTATACTGAACGGCCTTCCGGAGCCGCCCATACATAAGCCCCACGTTCCAGTTGCCAGGGGTAAGCTCCAGCCCTCCTCCAAAAAAGGTATGCCCCGCCAGGGTGTAGTCGCTAAAGGTCATGGAGGAGTAGCCAACATAGGCCTTTACCCACTTGTACTGCGGAGTAAAGGCAAATCGGTTGAAGGGTTGGGTGTAGCCCTTATTCATGCTGCTGTAGGTAAAGGTAAAGGGCATGCTGTAGCCATACAGGCTAAGGTTAAAGTTTCCCGAAATGATAGAGGTAAAGGGCGAACGGCGCTTAACGGTATCGGAGGAGGAATAGAAGGTTCCTGAGGCGTTGATGCCCCCGCTAACCTTTATTCCCTGTTTCACGCCAATTTGGTCCAAGTTTTGCCCCCTAGCCGTAAAAAAAAGCATTGCCATTGCCAGCATGGCACAGTATTTTAGCATAACAATTCGGTAGTCGTGTTACTTTACAATAGATAAAAGTATGTTTCGAACATCGTAGTCGCAAATGGCCTTCAGCACGTAGCTGCCGGTGTTTACGCTACCAAGGTTAATGCTTTCGGTAAAGCTATCGCCCTGAAGCTTATTGCTATAAACCACCCGCCCGCTCATATCGGCAATAACCAGCATTACCTGCTGCTTAACGTATAGCTTTAGGATAAGCTGAAATGCACCATCGCTGGGGTTCGGCAGCACCTGCATCTCCCTAATTCCCCTATTCAATGGGTTTTCTGGAATAATGTGCGGATCGAAGGCAGCAATTTCAACGCGCTTTTCGCGGTAGAAGTCGCAACCGTCGAAGTAGCCGATCATCTCTATGGCGTAGGTTCCGGCCTGCTCAAACCGAACCATTGGGCTCCAAGGGTTATCGCTTATCATGATGGCCAGCGGATCGAACTTCCAGAACAGGCTATCGGGCTTGGGTATGCTTATCTCCTTCACCACTAGGGTGTCGGTGGCATATCGGGAGGTGGCCACCATAAAGTCGATGGTAGGGATGCCCTCCTTCTTCTTCACCTCCACAGCGGCGGAAGTTTCGCACAAATGGTCATCCAAAAGCGTAACGGAGTGAAGGCCGTTGCTGGCAATGAGGGTGCTGGAGGAGGCAAAGTCGCCGGAGTTGAGCTTATACAGGTAGGGAGGCGTTCCGCCATGCGCCTTCACCTCTACAAATCCCGAGGTCTTATCGGGGCAGAGGGGAGTGCTGTGCAGCTGCATGGATAGCGGAGCATCGGGTTGGGTAAGCGAGTAGCTTTCGCTCACGCCGCACCCTTCGGCATCTACCACGCTTACCTTGTAGTCGCCCTTAGGCAAGTTATCCACCAGCGCAGCGGTTTGGCTAAGCCCTTCCCACTTTATGGTTTGGGGGGCAATTCCACCGGTAATTCCCAGCAGTATGGCACCGCTCCTATCGCCAAAGCAACCAATGTTGGTAAGGGTTCCGCTGAGCTTCATGGGGGGAATTCGAATACCTAGAGAAGTGGAAGCATCGATGGCGCAGCCGTTAACATCGGTTACGGCAGCGGTGTAGCTGCCGGAGGCCAGCCCGGTAAAGGTGCTATCGGGCGTTGGAATCCCTTGCCCCAGCTTAAAAGAGTAAGGCTTGGCTCCGCCCGTTGCACCAAAGTATATTTCGCCATTCGTATCGTTCAGGCACTTTACGTCCACCACCCTCTTTGCCGTAAGGAAGAGTTCTGTGGCCGGCTGAGTAAGGTTGGTGGCATGCTCAACCTCGCAGCCACGGGCATCCTTAAGCCTAATGCGGTAGCTGCCGGCACCCAACTTATTGCAAACCATGTTTTCGGAGAAATTGCCCTCGTTGAGGCTAACCCAGTAGCCGCTGTAGGTCGCGCTGTTTCCACCCGATGGGGTAAGCGTAATGGCACCGTTTGTATTACCGTAGCAGGAAACGCTGTAGCCGTTGAAGTTGAGTTTAGTAAAGCTAAAGTCGAGGGGGCTATCGGGAGCGGTAATGGAAATGGGGGAAGCGTAGCTATCCTCGCAACCCTTTTTGTCAATCACCTTTAGGCTATAGGTAGCCGGAGTAAGATCGCTGCCGGAGGTATAATCAAGAAAGTCGACGCCGCCGTTGCTGCTAAGCAGGTAGCGGTAACCTTCGTTACCTCCGATAGCTGCCGTTTCAACTTTCCCCTTCTCGCCAAAGCAGCGAATATCGGTAATGGTAGGTTCTCCTATTCTTAGGAGCGTGGGTTCTAGAACGCTTATCGCCCCGGAGGTGTGAAAACAGCTGTTTGCGTCGGCTACCTTTATCCTGAAAGTGCCGCGGTCTAGCTTATCGATAAATGCTCCGCTTCGAGAGATGGAAGACCAATCACCATCCAGCATCTTCTCCCAATCGAGGATGTAGGGGGGCGTAACGCCTACGGGAACAACACCTCCGGTAACAACAGCGCTTACCATCCCATCCTTCGCCTCAAAGCAGGTTACATCGATAGCAGTGAGGCCGCTTTCTATGGCCGCAGGGGCGGTAATTTCTACCGGTAGGTCTATATGGTCGGTGCAGGTGTTCCCGCTATTAGTCATCACTACGGTGTAGCTTCCGACGGTGATATCTACAAACCAAGCTTCATTATCTGTTGCAGCTGTCTTTACTATATTGTTGGTTTGTAGCGTGTAGGTAAAATAGCCAGAGCCACCGCTTCCGCTTACCCCAATACTCCCATCATTGCTATAGGAGCAGTTCAGCGTTGTTTTACTGTCGGAAAGTTTACTAATCGATAGCGGTGTAGCCGCATCCAGCTTAAACTCTGCTTTGGCCGCTTCGCAGCCGGAGTGATCGGGATCGTTAACGTAAACCTTGTATGTGCCGGAGCTAAGGTTTGTCGGTGTCCACGATCTAGGTTTATCTGTAGGTGTGTAAATCTCTTTAGAATCAATATTCACAAGATTGAAACTGTAGGTGCTGCCATTACCTCCCGTGGCGGCAACGGTAACCATGCCGTTAGGATTGCTGGTGCAGGTGGGGTTTATTTGATCGCTAACCGCGACGGTAACAGGGGCGGGGGCAGTAATGGTAACCTTATCCGTTTTCTCTTGGCAGCCATCAGTAACGCTAATAGTGTAAACTCCCTTCGATAAACCGGAAGCAACATTATTAATCATTAGATAATCAGTATTATTATAAAAGCATTTGTATACTGGATCCCCAACACAACTGATTGCATTCACCGTTATGGAGCCATCGAAATTCTCAGGGCATTTAGCATCTTCTATGCTGGTTGTAAAGGAGAAATCGGGATGGGTTCCAATAGAAAACTCTTGGGGACCGTAACAATTCCGAAGAGCAGACTCCCTGTAAGTGACAAGAAGTTTGTAATTCCCTGGCTTAAGCCCGCTAACATAACAAATACCATTTTGTGGAACTTCCTTGGGCATTCCTTTCCACTCTCCGTATGCACCAACAGAGTAATTTGCATCGTCAATATTTGCATAATAACCAATTTTTGTATCGACAATCCTATAAATACATGAATCATTAACCAGACTACTTACCGAAAAGGATACGGTACCTTGTTGCCCACCAGTATTTGGGCAAGCATTAGTAGACGAACTGATTGTAACAGATGGCGGCATAGGCAATAAATCGCGCTGACACGGAATTGTGGAGAAAGGCGTTGCGACTGACCCATAAATTGCCTGCACTCGGAAGTCAATTTTACGAAGTTCATTAATAGAGGTGGCAATGGAAGCCAAAGATGCTTCAGTCTCTTTCCCATTGCTTACTGCTAAGTCTTTCCACTGTGGGGTAACCTTGTGTGGTCCAAGGGTTGGATCTGGCCTCGTTTGCAAATAATAATAAAATGTTGTAATTACATTCTGCATTGCTGCATTACTAAGTTTACCTGAATATAACTTAAGCATGCTTTGAAGCTTTGCATTTGCCGCCTCATTATCAACCACATAAGAACAAAAATCTACATCTGCAATTATCTGTTCTTTAATATCATCATCACTACCTACCTCTCTCAATGCCATTTCAATTTGTGGCAAAAGGTCACTTTTCCATTCAAGAAATTCAACAGAAAAACCCTTATATGTTTCAACAAGATTATACTGCCACTTAAAGGAAACTCCACTGCTAGGGGTTAGTCCTTTGAAAGTAGATAGCGTTATGGGTTCGTTGACGCAGTGTTTCTCGGAGGGAGCCGTTACCTTTATGGGGTTAATGCGGATTCTTAGTGTTATAGAATCAGAAGGTTGATTTCCATACCAGTTTTCTCTAACCTTAAACGTTGCTTTCTCCACTTTCCCAAACTTACCGATGGCATCTGACAATGTGAACTCTACGGTTTGTGTATCGTCGCTTTCCGTTCCACCATCCTTATACAAATTCCACCAGTAATATCGATAAGCATACACAACAGAAAGTGTGAGTTTTTCTCCGGTTAACGTTGCTAAATACTTATAAGTTCTACCCTTATAGTTATATTTCGCTGGTTCGGTGTATCGAGACGAATTATTAATCTGGAAATATTTTACAGTATAGTTATCACCACTAGTGCCACTTCCCCCATCATCAAACATATAATAGTCAACAATCTGCACCTCTACCTCAACCTGTTCTTGCGCCTTTGTCTGCTCCGCAAAGGAAACTAAGAGAATTAGTATGGTAAGTAAATTGTATAGTTTCTTCATAACTGGCGGTATTAAAATTCAACAATAATGGGGATGGAGAGCTGCTGCTCCACCTTAAGCAGGTAGCGGTAGCGGTGGCCATGCTCAAGGCTGGTATCGCTGTAGCCCGTGTCGCTGCTCGGTAGCAGTACCAGCAGGCTAAAGGGCGCCTCATCGGCCGCACGGTAGAGGTATATGGGGTTGGTGCCGCCTATCCTCTCCCAGGTTAGGGCTATGGCATTGCCAGTGGCGGAACCATCGAGCCGTAGCCGCAGCTTGGCTTCCTGCTGCACGTAGGCGTAGCGCGTTAGGCTGTAGTTCCTATTCCCCGATATATCTACCGTTTCGAGTGTGTAGCCATAACGCTTATCGGTTGCAGCGGGGGCGTCGTTATAGCGGGCAGGAAGCGATTTTTCCGCCCACTTGGCAACCTCCACGCCTACGCTATCGGTCTCCTGTCGGCGCAAGAGCCTATAGGTGGCCACATCGCTGCTGGGGCTTGGCTCAAAGGCCAGCGCTACCTCCCCACGTTGCTCCTCAATATCCACAATTTGGCAGGGAACGGGAGGTATGGTGTCGGGCAAATTGAGCAAGAGCACCTTCGAAAAATCGGAGGCGTTGTAGCGCCTATCGTAGGCCACCACCTTGTAGCAGATGGCCTTGTTTAGGGTTTGCAGGTTCACCGTATCGGTAAAAATATTTGCCTTTTGGTAGTAGTTGCTCACATCCATAAAAGTGCTATTCAAGCTATTCCCCCTAAAAACCTTGTAGCTGTCAATATCGGCATCCGTGTTGGCATTCCACGATAGGGTAACCACCCCGGCACTATCTATTTTCCCCATCAGCCCAGTGGGGGCAACGGGGGGCATGGAGTCGGTTTTAACATACATGTAGGGAAACGACTCGGTGGCGCTCCCATCGGCAGCCTCCAGCCGCAGCTTGTAAAAGTTGTTGGGCAGCGGAGCCGCATCCACAAACTCGGTAGCGTCGCTCTTCAGCGGTTTTTTGGTAAGCGGCTCATAGGGCTTGCCGCTCGAAGGGCTTCTAAGCAGCCAAACCTTCTTGCTCTTTACATCACCGCCCATAGTCCAGCGAACTAAGGCACCGCGCTTATCGTCCATCACCGTATCAATGGTAGCCGCTACCTCACCGCTGCCGAAGCACATCCCGCTAACAACATCGGAGGCGGGGCTCTCCTCGCCAAAAGGGGTGAGCCCCTTAACCCTGTAGTAAACCTTACGGTTGTTTTCGGGCACTGAATCGTTCCCAAAAAAGAACATTGGATCTTCTTCGCGGGTAGCGTTTACCAGTGGAAGTTCTGTGGTTGGAGTAAACTGCTTGCCATCGAAGCTGCGCTCGAGTTTATAGGCGGTGTACAATCCCTTATGGATAAACGAGGGCCAGCGAAGTTTAACGCTCCTATCGCTAAACACGGCCACAACATCGGTGGGCGGAGCTAAAACCGTCTCCTTGCCGGCATCAACCACGGCAATACCGGGTGCCACCGTTAACCCGGCAGGGCTATCGGCCAGCGAAATCCGGTAGGCGTAACGCTTCCCGGGTTTTACATCCTTATCCACAAAAAATAGCCCGGCAGCCCTAGCCACCCGAGTCGAGAAATCGCACACAAAAAGGCTAAAGCCGAAGCGCATCTCCATCTCATTATACGATTGCAGAAAATTACCCACCCCTTGCTCGGGGAGCGCTGGCTTAAACTCTTGGCTGTAGAATGTTTCGTAAATAACCGACGCAAAGGGTTCTTCCTTATCCAGCATCTCCAGCTCGGCCGGGGAGTAGGCCATTACGGGCAGCTTGCTCAGCATCACAATACCGGATGAATCGGTGCTGCTGCTCGATAGCTCAGTTCTTTCAATCACATACCCGTGCTTAATGCCCACCTGCCATACTGGAATAGACTCGGGTGCCCACCGTATCAACACCGAATCGCCCTTGCTCTTGGCCAGAGCCCATATTTTATTCTCCTGTGCCACGCCATGCCCGGCAACAAAAAACAGGGCAACAAGCAGGGTAATTCTTACCATTACAAGCACCGCGCGGCGGGCACTTCTTACTACTCTTGGAGTATTCATTCCTATTCACTTAAGAAGTTAATGCTGTATTCTTTGCTGGAGGTAACTATGCCCAACCCAGGAAGTCGATAGTTTACCTTAAGACCATACCGTCCCGGATCTATATCGTGAATGTCGCCATGAATAAGTAGCGCGGCATTGCGTGGTAGCGCACTTGTTCTCCCATAGTATTTCTCCAGCGCCTTGTTGCGCAGCTCGAAGAAGTCCTGATAAACGAAGTGAGGAACATAGTAGCGAACGATAAAATCGCCCGGTTTAGAGGGAACATACGCCTGACCCTTATCCGACTCCTCCATGAGATACTGCGTGCCATAAAGGTTTCCAGTGAGCATTGCTTTGAGGGGACGTAGCCCCAGCTTCGTAATGTCGCGGCTAAGGCTAATGCTGTTGTCTCCCTGCTGGTAGCTGCCATACACGGTTGGATCCACATGCTCGGTGAGCCAGCGGTTGTTCATAAGGGCCTCAGCATACACAAGCGGCTCAAACTGGCCTTCGGCACCTACCATTTCGTACTGATCCAAGCTTTCCTCGGTTCGCATTTGAAGTCCGAGAAGGCTCATTTTGCTCGAACCCTCCACGTTATACTGCTCCTCTGCCGATCCCATGGCGTTGAGTTTATCCAAGAACCGGGCATACTTGCTGGTACGGAAGTTTAGCGCAAATATCTCCGCCTCGGCGCTGGATACCCCTGCACCCGTGAGCTTGTTTTTAGCAAGGGTGGTGGTATCGCCGTCGTTGGCTACCGCCAGCTGCTCGGCTCCCTTGCTGATGTTTTGGTCGTTGGCTTGCGCCTCAGGAATGCGCACAATGGAAAAGTTCCAAGCGCTGGAGGTACTAAGGGAAGCTGGAATAGTGAAGCGAACCAAGCTTTGATCGGCATTGTAGGTTACTGGAACCTCAATGGACGATACCGAGTTGCTCATTTTACCCACAACGCGCCACTTGGCACCATTTTGCACCGTGGCGAAGAGCTTTGGCTGTCCCGACTTTAGCTTAACGTAGCCTTCCCCATACTCGCTCTTGAAAAAGTTAAACTGCCTATCCACCGGGTAGCTGTATGCCACGTTGCTAGCAGGGATGCTCTTGGGTTCGTCGCCGGTGGTAAAGGCTGTCTCCTTCACCTCATAGTCAACCTGACCTTGGTACATCAATGCCTGCCACCCCGATTGCTCCTTCTTTTCGATATGAATTTTGGTCAATAACTTTAGGTTAGTATTTCCCGGCAAAATATCGTGCGGTTTAAGCGTAGCGAGATCCTTGTCGCGACTAAACGAATAGGTAGCACTTACCTCTGCCCCTTTATCTACAATTTTAAGCTCATCGAGCTTTACCCGGTAGGTCTGATACTCATCGTTCAAATTTATCATTCCAAACTCCTTGTCGATAGCGGTATTGAATGCCACCTGGGGAGCGGTAAATACATCAATATCATTGGCACCACTTGCGGGAGTAATATCGCCGATGAGCTTAATTTCGCCCAGCTCCCGGCCGTTGGTTACCATCTCGCACTCCTCGCCCAGCAGCACTGGAATGTTTACCTTTCCCCGAACAAGCCCGCCCAAAACGCTATACTTGGCGGCAATCTTACCCTTAAGCCAGAAAGGATTAGGCCCCTTTGCCTGCAACAAAACTCCAGCAGACATTGCCATGATGTCGAATTCACGGTGGCGGGCTCTTATTCCAACCTTGCCCTCCATGTAGGCATATGCCTGCCCCGAAGCATACCATCCAGAGATCCCCATTGGACCCGAACGCCCCTCACAGGTAACGTTACCATAATCGCGAAGTAATATATCGGCACCAGCACCTGCTGTGAGGTATGCGTAGGCAAACCCGCCATTTTTTCCAAAGCCAAAATCGAGTTCCATCCGAGCTCCAAAGCCTATACCTTTGCCCGTTGATACAGCATTCTCCTTTTTCATGAAGTTGAGATCGATGTCTCCAAGAATCTTACCCAACCTACTCGGAGGAAGCGGCATATCCTCCACTTTAGTACCCGTCATAAAATATGATTTAGCAGTAGCCAGCTTATACATCTCTATGCTGTTCATCGCGGATGGCCGGCCGATGTAGATGTACCAATCCTTAGGGTCGGAGTGAATAACGGCCTCTCCGACGAGGTTGCCAGGGCCGCTCCCTCTTATTGCCCCGTAAATATTCATGTAGGTCTTCAGGTTGGCGTGAAAAATCTTTTCATCGGAGTTGTAAACCGTGTTAAAGTTTGCCCATACGTAAGGAGCTTCTCCGGCTGTAAAGAAATTACCGTTACCAAGCATCTGTATTTGTCGCAATCCCCAATTCTTACTGAACGAGATGTCCATCTCCCCTTCCCCATAGAAAACGTTCTTTTGGGGTATCTCCACCCCAAGTCCGGCGATAAATCCCATTGATCCGGTAGTATCAGGAATGTAGTCATACTTGTTATCGTCCAGTTGAATTCGCTTTGCATTACAGTAGGCACCACCACTTAACTTCACTATTTTTACCATGCCCACTTGAATAACAACACTGGCATCAACGCGGGCATACCAATACTTCGTCTGTCCCTTTCTGCCAAAAAGCACATTGGCATCTAACTTGCAGGGAATGGCGCTCATGGAGAATCCGGCGTTACCCTTAAAGCCATTCCCGTAAATGGGATCGTCGTCGTATATGGCCAATCTACCCTTCAACGAAAATATGGAAAAGTTTCCCGCGATAGCGATTTCGCTTACACTTACCCCCTTGAATTTCCATTCACGGTCGCCACTATCACCCTTCTTTTCGTAGGCAGCCTTAACTGTAATGCCTGCCTCTCCCTTCAGCATTGGAGTATCGCCGCCAAGTTCAATCCCTACTTTTGCAGATAGGGCTATCTGCCCATCGAATGTTGATACCCCAAGACTGTTGATAGTAAGGGAAAAACCTCCGATGCTCTGCTTAAAGCCACCATCGTAACCAAAGTATCCACCAACTATGTATGGCGACTTTGCCGTGAGCGTTAAACTCTCAAACTTTATTTTCTCAAACTCTACTGGCTTAGCATCAACTTTTAGGTAGCCATTCAAAACAACTTTAGGTACAAGTCCTTTTTCATCCTTGCTCACAATAAAGGTACATGCCTTACCAAGGTATAACTTCCCGCCAAGCGGCATGGAGAATTCTTTATCCACATCCAACTGAACGCCAAATAGGTAATTTAAACCCGAAGGGGTGGCTTCCAGCGTCGCCATATAGCCTACCGTATCTTTTCCTAGAAATGGAATATTCAAGGTTCCCGCCAAGCTGCCGCCCTTTAGCCTATTCTTCTCCACCATAACCGACAGGTTGCTAATGGAAAACGGCCAACCGGATAGGCTCCCTTTTTCGGTACCAAATGGGTAATCGGCAAAGAACGAACCGGTAAAACCATTGTCATCAACCAGCATGTTTTGGGCACCAATGGACGTTCTCTTGCCCGATTGGCTTATTTCCTGTGGTAGCGTAACTTTTACAAGTTTAAAAAAGAAGCCCCGCCAGAGCGTTTCCAGCCCCGCCATCCCTGAAAAGTATCCAGCGGGCGCAACAAACCCATGTGGGTTGGCATCATCGCTCATATCAACGCTGGCCTCCTTAACCTCAAAGGTGAAGCCATCCATTCCCTTCAGCCGGAATGGCGTTATACTGGTGGAGATAAGAACGTTGTTTAAATCGGAAACGTTGCACTCGAAGCTGGCTTTAACCTTTAGATCGCTCGTAAACTCAGGGTCTGGCTCAAAGGTGCTGCTGCTAAATTCAAACTCACCGAAGAGGTTTACCGACTTAAAGCCCTTGCAGTCCCAGTCGACATAGTTTCGTGCATTTCCCGGAATAATCAAGCTAACCATGCTGTTGATCACGAGGGTATCGGAGGAGAGCAGTACCAGCCGGTTGTAGTCCTGATCGGCAATTCCATTATACCCCAGCTTAATCCCCTTGGCCCCAAAAATCAAACTCTTATCCTTGCTTATTCCCAGCTGTAGCGCTGCGTAAACGCTAACGGTAACCCCCGTTGGTGTGTACACCGCGCTATCGATTACGATAACATACTCTTGGTTGCCCACGTTGCGCTTAATGCCAAGCGGAAGTTCCGAAATTTGCGTTGACTCAAAATTGCCCACGTAGCGCAGGTTGGTCTTAACGTAGTCGATCAGCCCCTTGGCCTTCTGGGGTTCGCTCTGCGCCCCGTTGCCGAGCAGCAAAACAGGGCTTAGGATAAGTAGCAGGAATAGAGCACTACGGCAGATGCGGTAGTGCCAAAAGCTTGTTCTCATGGTTGGCAACTGGTTTTGGTTGCAATAAATTTCAGCGTAATAAATATAAGGCTTACCCCACCCAACAGCATGGCGCATGCCTTTTACTAAAACTTGCGCCTGCCGTTGAGCAGGCGCAAGTGTATCGGCATTGGATTACTCCACCTTCTCTATTTTGCGGAGGTAGTGATCATCGAACACATAGAGGTTGCCCTGCCTATCGGCGGCAATTGCCCATATATATTTGAACCTTGCCTTCGAAATACCTCCATCAACAATTGCTGCATCGCTATTGCTCCCGGCAAAAACTTTTGTTTCTCCGGTAGGGCTAACCACATTAATACAACCTTATATCCGCAACATAAAAGCATAAAATAATCGGGAACCCCTGTAATAATAATCATCACAAGGCTTTCCCGATTAAAATATTTTCACCTACTTAGGTGAAAACTAGATAAAACGGTCGAAGTTGTGCCACCCATTTCGGTTCAAGTTGTGCCAGGCGTTTCGGTCGAAGTTGTGCCACTTTTTTAGGTGCATTTAGGCTATTGTTTCGGTCGAAGTTGCGCCACCCGTTTCGACGCAAATTGCGCCATTGAGCCATTGAAAGGAATGATTTCTATCTTATCGCTGAAACTTAAATCAGGGATATGGCCGCAAAGAAGATAGATATCATGGATGTAC
>NZ_FMYP01000079.1:11091-16597 GCF_900096565.1 Williamwhitmania taraxaci | reverse complement strand
TGAGCTGCTCGTTGAACGAAAAGAAATCGAACGGTTTCTCGAACTGGTTGCGGTAGGTCTGTTCGCTAGATTGGCTAAAGCGACCCAGCTGTAAGAAATTTATCCTACCTTTGATACTCAAAATGTGCCAAAGAACGCTTACAACAAAATCTTTGCGAGTTTTATTGAGTTTATTAAAACAGTCGTTGTTTAATGTGCTGTATATGTAATACTTAACAATATTACTGACCTTAGGAATCATGCTTAGAAAATTACTGGAATAATCTTTTAAGATACTGATTTCTAAGGTCTTATTCAAATTTATTCACGCCTATTTTTCTGATTGTCAAATATTTACACTAGTTATTACCGAACTATTGTAAAAATCCTCCACTATTTAAAGTGTAAGTATTTTCTTTATCATCAACTATTCAGCTAAGATCAACACGAATACCACTTAACATATCCATACATTTGAAAGCATTAATTACAGCAGTAGCTACATTTTTAGTTTTATTGAATACCAACCAATCCGTGGCACAGGAGTGGAAGAGCTTAAGGGCATATCAAAAAGAAACAGGAGAATCATCGCTTCGGGAGGGATGCTGGCTGAGAAAAGACAGAACACGCTTGAGCGAGAAATGGAAACAGGCCAACTTGTTTAATCTCTCTTGCGAAAATGGTAATCGAAAATATAAAACAATTAGTCAGATACGGGATTTCTATTTGTGGTTCGACCTGGAAAGGGAACGGCAGGGGCACGAAATAAAATGGATAGGAATAGCATCGATTGCTGCCGGCCAGCTAGCCGAAATGGATAATGGATTCATTCGCTTTTTTATTGTTAGAAACAGCGAAGTGGTAAAGTTTGCAAACGAAGGTTCAAAAACGGTATTCGCCTTTGCGTTTCCATTACTCAAGAATATCTACTTCTCCGATACCATCATTGTAGGAAACGATGCTGTGAATTGGGGTTTGGAGTATGGCATGACCGAACAATGCTTAATCCTCGATCCACTCTATGTTCGCTTATCACCAGCGGCTCTCCATAAGTTGACTCGAATGGCTAAAGGACAGGGCGTTTTCTCGCTGGGCATTCCTAAGGTGTTGAAGTATGATGGGCGAATTGAGAACTGTAAGGCAAGGTTTGAACACGGCATCAACAAGCTTCTTCCTTTTTACATAGCCCATCATGTAGTGATGCCTAAACTCAATAGCACAACTACTGCATCTAAGTAAACCGAGAACCAATTTACTCCTATTCATTTATTGCAGTAGTTTCGGGGTTTTATGCACGAAATCCTGATGGGATTGAATTTGACTGGCTCCAAATGCAATTCGGGGTAGGGCATAGGTGCTACGCAACCACCACCAGGTGGTTGAATGTATGCAGCAGCGTAAACTTTGTTTCTAAATAAAACAAGTCCAATCGTATAGTCCCCTACCTATTGTTTGTGCGGTGAGGAATGATCTACATCCAATTTATCCTCACCTGGTTGTTGCCCAAATTGCTGTGCTTATCCCACCGAACCCCTTATCGTGTATTCGGCCTCTTGCATTGGCAAATTAACCTATCTTTGCACCCTAAGAAATAGGCGATAGTTAATGGAGAATAGTGCAGAACAAAAGGGCAAATTAACGGAGATAGAAATTAATAGCTGTATATCGGTTTTAGAGCATCTGCTCGAAAATGGTGATCAACTCATTCACCTATCACCCGAGCAGCTGCTAAAGCTTATGAAGGCTGCCGGCCAGATTACCCGACCCGATAAAGCCGAAATATACAAGCGGAACAAGAGCGTAAAGGTGGCTCGCAAGCAAGCCGAGATTACCAGCAATCGGAATGCACGTGCTGCCACAAGCATACGAAGCGCACGTATAGCAAGCGTATTTGAAGCACCCACACAGGTGGCTCTTCCGGCATCGGGATCGACCTCTAGTGAGGCAAAACACTTTCTTACCTCCGAGCAAAACTGCTACGTTTGTAAGAAACCATACACCGAGATTCACCACTTCTACGACTCTATGTGCAAGGAGTGTGGCGATTTGAACTACTCCAAGCGGTTCCAGTCATGCGATCTTACCGGACAAATTGCCCTCATTACCGGATCGCGGCTTAAGATTGGCTACCACGCCACCCTCATGATGCTGCGCTCCGGAGCAACCGTTATTGCCACCACCCGCTTTCCCGCCGACTCGGCCATTCGGTTTGCCAAGGAGAAGGACTTTGCCGATTGGGGTCATCGCCTACATATTTATGGGCTCGACTTACGGCACATTCCAAGCGTAGAGCTCTTTGCCTCCTACGTGGAGCAGAAGTATAAGCGACTCGATATCCTCATCAATAATGCGGCACAAACCGTGCGTAGGCCAGCTGGGTTTTACACCCACCTAATGGACAACGAGCTGTTGCCGTTCCATGAGCACACACCAGATGTGCAGGGCTTACTCGCACATCATCAGCAATGCCTGCACGAGATTGAGGGTTCGGTAACTTCCGGATCGGAATCGAGTAAGGCGTTAGCTGTAAACTGGACCGGGCAAGCTCCGGGCATCGGTATTCGTGCTTCGGCGCAGCTATCGCAGGTGCCCTATCGGTTCGATAACTCCATTGAGGCCCGAGAGGTATTCCCCGAAGGGAAGCTCGATGCCGACCTTCAGCAGGTCGATTTGCGCACCACCAACAGCTGGCGACTAAAGCTCGGACAGATAGAGACCCTCGAAATGGTGGAGGTGCAGCTCGTGAATTCCATTGCCCCATTTGTGCTTTGCAATCGACTTACCGAACTGATGCGTAAGGATTATACCGGTATGAAGCATGTGGTAAATGTATCGGCCATGGAGGGGAAGTTTCATAGCTTTAAAAAGGCCGATCGGCATCCACATACCAACATGGCTAAGGCAGCCCTCAATATGCTTACCCATACTGCCGCCAGCGACCTAGCGAAGGATGGGATTTTTATGAATGCAGTAGATACAGGCTGGGTTACCGACGAAGATCCTGCCGAGCTGGCCAAGCACAAGCAGCAGGTACACGATTTCCAACCCCCATTAGATATTGTAGATGGAGCAGCCCGTGTGTGCGATCCCTTTATCGATGGTATAAATACCGGGAAGCACTGGAGCGGAAGGTTCCTAAAGGACTACTTCCCCATAAGCTGGTAGCGTTTTTATTCTCGAATAGCACATACGAATCCCGCCAATTGGCGGGATTCGCTATATTACGCGAAATCCTGAAGGGATCACGAAATACCAGATCATTCCCTTGATGATCCCCAGAATTGGTTTATCTTCGTTATGACTTATGGACATCACAAAGTCGATAAACATACAGGTAGTGCAGTAAAGCAAATAGCTACTGCATAGAATAACGGTAATATATAAACTTATAACAACCCATTAAAGCCTTATCAATATGCGATTAATGATTCTCTTTTTACTACTCTTTAGCAACACGATTTTTGCACAAAGCATCTCGGGTGTTGTGATTAACGATAAGAGTAAATTGCCTGTAGAATATGTGAATATAGGGGTGGCGATGAAAAATATTGGCACTGTATCCGATTTTAATGGAAAATACAACCTTACCATCGATTCACAATTCGATAACGACACTCTTTTGTTTTCGAGCATTGGATACCTACCCTTTGCCATAAAAATTGCCGATCTCAAAAGAAGAGAGAATAAAAATATCCTGTTGAAAGAGAGGATGTACCAGCTAAAAGAAGTAGTTGTTAAGCCGAGAACGTATAAGCGAAAGACCTTAGGGGTTGAGACACACTTCAAAAATATTTCGGCCGGATTCAAGGACAACCTTCTCGGCTATGAGTTTGGGATTTTAATGCACATCAAAAAAACCGCCATCATCAAGAGCGTAAACATTAACATTGCTGCTTGCTCATACGACTCCATCTTTTACCGACTCAACATATACAAGGTGCTGGGAAAGAATAATTTTGAGAATATCTTAAGCAGTCCAATTTATATCCATATGTCGAAAGCCGAGGTGAAGGAGGAGATCAAAGTAGATCTACAGGCGCAGCATCTGGTAATGGAAGGCGATTTTCTTGTTACAGTAGAGCATGTGAAGGATTTAGGGAAAGGTTATCTATATTTTTGTGCAGGATTCATGAATAAGACATACTATCGGAAGACGAGTCAGGGTGCATGGGAATCGGCACCCATTGGTATTAGCATAAGTGTTGATGCTGACGTAGAAAAATAGCGCTATTTTCGCATATGGCCACTGGCGGATTTGATGTAACCCATTTGATGCGCCGGAACCATTTGCCTTGCCTTCCCGTTTTACCGATATATGAAACTACAGGCAGGTTATTATCCGGTATTCGTCAGCTTTGTGTGACCCACTAAACCGAATCGATATGAAATTTCTACTGACACTCACCATTGGATTACTCTTTACCGTAACCCTTTTTGGACAGGAAGACAGGATTAACGAGCTGGTAAAGCGAGGCATCGAGCTCAATGATCAGGGAAAATATGCTGAGGCCGTGGCCAAGTATAACGCGGCGTTGGAAATCGATATCAACTCCGAGTTTGCAACCTATGAGCTCTCCTATACCTACATGACTATGGGGCAATACGATAATGCAGTAAGGTATAGCAAGAAGGTGATTAAGCAAAACGGAAGCCACCTCCACGAGGCATATGTTGTGCTGGGCAGCTCGTTGGATATGTTGGGCAAGTCGAAGAAAGCCGTCGACGTATTTGTTGAGGGATTGGCTCTGTTCCCCAATAGCAATCTGCTGAACTATAACCTCGCTCTAACCTACTACAAGTTGCAGAACTACGAGAAAGCCGAGGTGGCCGCCATTAATGCCATTATTGCAAAACCCAAGCATCCCAGCAGCCACTTGGCCTTGTCTACCATTGTGCAAGCAAAGGAAGAACAAATCAAATCATTGCTGCCACTCTACTACTTCCTAATGCTGGAGCCCAACTCTCAGCGATCGAAGATTAACTACATCAAAGTAAGGGAGATGTTGATACAAGGCGTAACGCAAAAAGATGAGAAGAACGTCGATATGAAAATTGTATCCGATACCAGCAGCAGCAATGAATTTTCCGGTGCCGAAATGATGGTGAGCTTACGGGCTGCGGCGCGATACGCTGCCGCGAATAGGAATAAGAGCGATATGCAAATATTTGTGGAGAGCACCCGAGGCATATTCAGCATTTTGGGCGAGATGAAAAAGGATAAAACCGGCTTTTGGTGGGATATTTACGTTGCACGATTCAACGATTTGGTTGCTACCAACAACTATGAGGCATTCTGCTACTATATTTCTAAATCGATTAATGCCGATGAGGTGAAAAAATGGATTGCCGACAACCCAAGTAAGATGCAGGCGTTAATGGATTGGATGAATAAGTAGTATGCTCAATTTACCCATTAAAAAACAAGTGACAGCTAAACATTGGCAAATGACAGTGGAAACATTTTCAATTGTTAAATATACTATTGCCTATCTACAAGGGCTGCATGAATAATTGACAGTGGAAACAA
>NZ_FMYP01000079.1:7945-10860 GCF_900096565.1 Williamwhitmania taraxaci | reverse complement strand
AAACAATGGCAATCGACAGCTAAACAATGGCAATCGACAGTGGAAACAATGACCACTGACAGTCAAACATTGGCATCGAGAGTGGAAACAACGACCATTGACAGTCAAACATTGGCATCGACAGTGAAAACAACGATCACTGACGGCTAAACAATGGACACTGACAGTCAAACATTAGCAATCGACAGTGAAAATAATAGCAAGTGACCTCTAAACATTGGCCACTGACAGTGGAAACAGGGACTATAAAAAGAAGGTGTAACCAGAATAAATAATTGGATTAGGAAGGCCTGTTACCGAATGCCCTGTTTTGCGCAGCCGGATTCTCGTTGGCCTGAAAGGCCTACCCGTAAAAGCACAGGGCGCAGCCCTGTGTGTAAGCAAATACCCGATTGAGCAGAGAGTATTACAAAAAGGTTACCCCACACTAGCTGCGGCACTCGTATGCTACGCACCTGCTGGAGGCAGACACCGATATCCGGTTTATCCAAGAGCAGCAAGACAACCGAAATAACACCCGTGTAAGCATAACAGGCCTGAAAAAAATTAAGTCGCCGTTTGATGATTTATAATTATTTTGCTTCCTTTGGTATAAGAAATAAACCGCACTAAAGGTGTGTTTATACATACCAAAATGGGTGGATAAACGGACATTTTGTCCGTTTATAAACAAGTTAGCCGTCATTCTAACAAACTAACTAAAAATGACAATAAAAATTAAAAAACAATAATCATAATCAAAATTTTGCGATTTATTTGCATATTTTAAATTTTGTCGTATCTTTGCAACCTAATTTAAAAATTGACAAAATGATTATAGAATTCAAAGTTGAAAATTTCTTGTCTTTTAAAGACTTGACTACTCTTTCAATGATTACTGCAAAATCATTTAAAGAACACCAAGACACTCACACCATTCCAATAGACAATAAATTAAGTTTACTGAAATCTGCTGTCATTTATGGAAATAATGCAAGTGGAAAAAGTAATCTATTAAAAGCTATGGCTTTTATGAAACAGATTATTTTAAATTCATTTCGAGATGCTTTAATGGATGATACTGATAGGAAATTCCCATTAGAAAAATTTGCACTCAATTCAAAAACTGAAAATGAAACTACATTTTTTGAAGTATCTTTTTTTCATAACGGAACAAAATATAGATATGGTTTTGAGATAGATTATGACAAAGTTGTTGCCGAATGGTTATATCACACTACAAGTAAAGAAGTTTATTTATTTAAAAGAGATTTACAAAAAATTGAAGTAAATAAATCCGCTTTTAAAGAAGGTTTAGGAAAAGAAAATGATGTAAAAGAAAATGTATTATTTCTATCAGTTCTTGCTACTCTTGGGAAGGAAACATCTTCAAGTATCGTTGAATGGTTTAAGAATTTTAACATTATTAATGGTATATATGACAGGGGGCATAAAAGATATACAATCGATAAACTAAAATCTGACAAAGACTTTTTCAATTGGGTGTTGCATTTCATTAAATATCTTGAAATTTCAAATATTTCGACCAACGAAGAAGATGTAAATGAAATAGAAATAGATTTTAATGCTCTTAAAGAAAAAAATGATGATGAAGAAATAATAAATATTCTTTCGAGTATTAATCCAAAAAAATCTAAAAGAGATTTTTTATTAACTTATCACAGAAAATATGACGATAACAATGTTCTTGTAGATACAATTCCTTTCAACTTTGACAGACAAGAAAGTGAAGGAACTAAAAAATTGCTTTACTTACTTGGTCCTTGGTATGATACTTTGAAAAACAGCAAAGTCCTAATAATAGACGAACTTGATTCAAGACTGCATAGCCATTTAACTTTAAGACTTGTTGATTTTTTTCATAAATGCAATATGAACCAAGCACAACTAATTTGTGCTGTTCACGACATTTCACTTTTGAACAAGGAAACTTTTAGAAGAGACCAGATTTGGTTTGTAGAAAAAAATCAATTTGGTGCATCTGAATTAATTTCATTAGCTGATTTTAAAACAGACACCGTTAGAAACAAATCTGCGTTTGACAAAAATTACCTTGAAGGAAAATATGGAGCAATTCCTTATTTTGACATCGACCATAAACTAAACCAACTTTTATATGGCGAAGCAAGATAAATTCAAAGAAAGAAACATAGCTTCCTACAAAAGAGAACTTAAAGGTGTTGAAACAAAACAGGGTAGGAAAGAGCCACTTATAGTTTTAAGTTTTAGAGATTTCGACAGAAATCAAGGGCAAAATTTTGAAGAGTGGGAAGAAGAAAAACTTTTAGCATTGGCTATAAGTAAATTAAGAGATATATGCCAACTGACAAGAATTCAAGCTACATCTCAACAGATAATAAAGCAATATTCAAATGTAGATTTTCCGCCAAATACAGCTTTTGAACATCCAATACACGTTTTACCTGATGTAGTTTGGTGTTCAATGCACATACAAGGAAAAGAATGTATCATCGGACACTTTGAAGACAATATTTTTCACATAGTTTTCCTTGACAAAAACCACGAATTTTGGATTTCTAAAAAGAAAAACACTTGACGAAAAAAAGAACGAACGGCTAATCGAGTAGGTTGCCCCGCCAGCTAAGCCGACGGGGAGAACCTCTCACACCACTGTACGTACGGGTCTCGTATACAGCGGTTCATTAAGATGTGGCGCAATTTTCTCGTAATGTGTAAGCATAGCCTCATACCCCCTTTTGCCTAAGCGATCAAGGGTAATCGTGGTTCCCAAAATGGGGCTTTGGGCAACTGCCCAGCCTCCCATTCGCGTTCTACTCCACGCATAGGCGTGATCATGGTCAATTCCCAGCCGAATTAGGTTTTTCCGCTTCCGTTCAGGTTTCTTCCAGTGGTGCCAAATGCAGTACCGCAGGCGGTTGCGCAGCCAGCCATCG
>NZ_FMYP01000079.1:0-7935 GCF_900096565.1 Williamwhitmania taraxaci | reverse complement strand
CAATGGCAATCGACAGTCAAGCAATGGCAATCGACAGCTAAGCAATGGCAATCGACAGTGGAAACAACGACCACTGACAGTCAAGCAATAGGAAGTTACAGCTAAACATTGGCATCGACAGTGGAATCATCCGACACTAACTGCTATGCAACCGCAATAGATCCTAAAACAAAGGCTACCTCCAAGGTAGCAAGGACTACCGATACCCCGCTCGTGCGACTATGCTGTGCGCGTGCCGCAAACCATTGCTAATGCACCCACCCAAACCTATAGCAGTAAGGTAGCACCACCGCAGCCAAACCAAGCGCATAGTGCGGTGGCAGGAGCATGTTGCCCATACTGCAACACTGCCATGAACGATTTCTGCAAGCCGTGGCCGCCGGATGGCACGTCCTCGCACCCTTGTTGTGCCCAAAGCAAATGATCGCACAGGAGTCTAGGCAGTGCTATGCTTTTTCTCTGTTTTATCCAGGTGAGGCTTGCAACGTGTGGTCGGGAAATACGGTTGGGCCAGATGGTCGCTAAATTATACTATTATGCCAAAGCATCTTTTCTTACACTGCCTTTAAATACTAGCAATCTACATATTAGCTGAAAATATTTGCAAAAAATTGTGATTTGTATTTTCGAAGTTCGTAACTTACCTCGTATTAATACCCTATTTATTTCTTTTTTTTGTTTCACTAATCCGATAGATTATGAGAAATCGATTGGTAGCAAAGCAGAAACGGAATATAACTGTTAAAAGCTACTTGAATGCCCATCCCGAAATTGTTAGCCGTGTTCCTGGTTTAGCGGCCGAAGTCAGCAATTTCAACGCTTGCGTCGTAGATATCGATGCCAATATCGACCAGAAGATGTTGAGCACTTCTGGAAAAGGAATTGTAAAGGGCACGCTGCGCCAAACATTGGAAACAACCACGGCAGACACTGCTCGAAAGCTCAAGGCCTACGCCCTCAACACGAATAATGTGGTGCTGATGGAGGAGGCTAATATCACCGAAACCGATTTGAGGCGGTGTTCGGAGGTAGAACTTTGCGAGCTGAGCCGGATCGTCAACGAGCGCATTGAGGCCAACCTTACCGCGCTTGATGTTTACGGCATCACCTCCGCTACCGTGGCCAATTTTCAGAAGAGTATCGACGATTACGAAACGGCCATTCCATCGCTCCGGCTCAATAGTGTAGGTGCCAAGCAAATAAATGTGGGTTTGGTGCAGCTATACGATAAGGCCGATGGTATTCTCGATAAGATCGATACCTTGGTAGATACCACCAAGCTCACCGATTCCGATTTTTACAACGGATACTATGGTGCTCGGAAGGTTATCGAAACCGGTACTCGTTCGCTTGCCGTAAGCGGTAGGGTAGTTGATTCCGAAACTGGCAATGGTATAGCGGGTGTCGCCCTTACCTTTACCGATGCTAAGGGACTGGTAATTCTAGTGAAACTTAGCGCCGCTGGCGGGGGATTTAGCATTAAGTCCATTCTTCCGGGTATATACAGAGTAACCGCAGCCAAGAACGGCTACACTACTCACGAGATCTCACTGGCCATAAATCATGGCGAGCGTGCCACACTAAACGTTTCCCTCACCCGCACATAGCAACGAAGAACCCCGCACGAGCGGGGTTCCTTTTTATGGGCAGCCCAACGGCCCATCAGCTATAAAGAAATCCCTTCTCCTTTAGAGGGGTTAGGGGAGGTTTGGGCGGTTTCTAAACTCTCCGAACGATTCTTTTTCACTGCTTTGCAAACTTCAACATATAAATTGATGCCTCATCTCGTAAAAGAACTATTTTCGTGCCTACGCACCTGTGGGAATTGATATATTTGTAATTGATAGAAACGTATTTGTATAAAAT
This sequence comes from Williamwhitmania taraxaci, assembly GCF_900096565.1. Classification (NCBI taxonomy): domain Bacteria; kingdom Pseudomonadati; phylum Bacteroidota; class Bacteroidia; order Bacteroidales; family Williamwhitmaniaceae; genus Williamwhitmania; species Williamwhitmania taraxaci. Next base: position 6,069 of record NZ_FMYP01000079.1, on the reverse strand, counting down.
GACAATAGAACAATACATAGACAACATAAATCAACGCTACAAATTAGGCAATGCAACCGAGCATACTTTTCGTGGCGATCTGCAACAGCTGATTGAGAGTTTATTACCCGAAATACGTGCAACCAACGAACCTAAGCGTCAAAAGTGCGGTGCACCCGATTATATCCTTACCAAAAAGGACATTCCTGTTGGATTTATTGAAGCAAAAGACATTGGCGATAAAGACCTCGAAGGAACAAAGAAAACTGGACACAAGGAGCAGTTCGATAGATACCGGGCATCGTTAAATAACCTGATATTTACCGATTACATACAATTTAACTTTTACCGCGACGGGCAACTGATAACCAAAATTGCCATTGCCGAGATTACATTCCCCTCCTTTGGAGGGGTGCCCGAAGGGCGGGGTGGTTATATAAAACCTCTTCCCGAAAACTTTGTGCAATTTGAGAACCTCATAAGGAACTTTTGCAGCACTTACGGGCAAACAATAAAGAGTTCGAAGAAGCTATCGGGAATGATGGCGGGCAAAGCCCGTTTGCTTTCCGATGTAATTGAAAAATCGCTTTCCAGCGACAATATCAACAACGAGGATAGCACGCTTAAGGATCAAATGAACGCCTTTAAGCAAATTCTTATCCACGACATAACCCCAAAGTCGTTTGCCGATGTGTATGCGCAAACCATTGCCTACGGTATGTTTGCGGCTCGGTATCACGACCCTACCTTGCCCACCTTTTCGCGCCAAGAAGCCTACGAGCTTATTCCCAAATCGAACCCTTTTCTTAAAAAGCTTTTCGGATACATAGCCGGTCTCGACGTTGACGACCGTATAAAATGGATTGTGGACGATTTGGTGAATATATTCCTTGCGTGCAATGTGGAAGAAATTCTCAAAGATTACGGCAAGGGAACCAAAATGGAAGACCCAATTATCCACTTTTACGAGGACTTCCTGAGCGAGTACGACCCAGCACTGCGCAAAGCCCGTGGCGTATGGTACACTCCACAACCCGTTGTAAACTTTATTGTACGTGCGGTTGACGATATTCTAAAAACCGAGTTCGACCTGCCGCAAGGCCTCGCCGATACCAGCAAAACTACCATAAAAGTGGATGCACAGGGTAAAAAGATTGAGCAAGAGGTACACAGAGTGCAGATACTAGACCCCGCAACCGGCACCGGCACATTCCTTGCCGAAACCATTAAGCTAATTCATAAGAAGTTTGAAGGGCAGCAAGGCATTTGGAGCAACTACGTAGAAACACATCTACTACCGCGCCTCAATGGCTTTGAGCTACTTATGGCAAGCTACGCAATGGCACACCTTAAGCTCGATTTGCTGCTAACCGAAACAGGCTATCGTCCAACATCAGGCAATCAATTCCCCTCCCTTGGAGGGGTGCCCGAAGGGCGGGGAGCTCAATTCCCCTCCTCTGGAGGGGTGCCCGAAGGGCGGGGAGCTCAATTCCCCTCCCTTGGAGGGGTGCCCGAAGGGCGGGGTGGTTCTCGTATTAGAGTTTACCTCACCAACAGCCTAGAAGAAAGCCATCCCGATACCGGAACCCTTTTTGCCAGCTGGTTGAGTTCCGAAGCAAACGAAGCCAACCGCATTAAGCGCGATACTCCCGTAATGGTGGTTATGGGCAATCCGCCTTATAGCGTAAGCAGTAGCAATAAAAGTGAATGGATTCAAAACCTTATTGCTGATTACAAAAGGGACTTGAATGAACGTAAGATAAACCTTGATGACGACTACATAAAATTCATTCGTTACGGACAACATTATATTGATAAGAACGGAAGTGGTATTTTGGCCTATATTTCGAACAACAGCTTTATAGATGGTATTACACACCGACAAATGCGAAAGCATTTATTGGAAAGTTTCGACAAGATTTATATTCTCGATTTGCACGGTAATGCTAAGAAGAAAGAGATTTGCCCCGATGGCACACCCGACCAGAATGTGTTCGATATTATGCAGGGTGTTTCAATAAATATTTTCATAAAAACCGGCAAAAAAAAGAGAAATGAACTGGGGCAAGTCCTTCATTCATTCATTCAAGGAAAAAGAGAGTTTAAATATGAATACCTTAATGAGAATTCCGTAAAATCATTGGATTGGAAACAATTAGAATATACTCAACCCAATCTGTTTTTTGTTCCAAAAAATTTTGATGAGATTGAAACGTATGAAAACGGTTTCAGTATTAATTCTTTGTTTAGAGACAATGTAGCAGGTATTGAAACAATTCGCGATGCAATTACAATACACTTTAATAATGATACATTGAAAATTGTTGTCAATGATTTTTTAAATTTAGGGGAAACGGAAATAGCCAAAAAATACAGCACTGAAGATGCAAGAGATTGGAAAATTAGCAGAGCAAAAGAAGATATAAAACTAAATATTGAGAATAAGAATGCTTGGAAAAGCATAAATTATCGCCCATTTGATATTAGAAAAACTTTTTACACTGGTAAGCAAAATGGTTTTGTTTGCAATGGTAGATATAATGTAATGAAGCATTTACTTAAACCAAATCTGGGTTTGATAGTACCTAGGCAAACATCACAAGATTGGAGACATAGTTTTATTACCAATGAAATATTTGAAGGAAATATAACGGCAAGTGCCAAACTTTTCGGTACAGGCTGTGCATTTCCCCTTTATTTATATAAAGAAACGAACGCCCAACAAACAATTGACAACAACTCGGAAAGAACCCCCAACCTAAACCCTGAAATAGTAAAACAGATAGCCGAAAAATTAGGGTTAACTTTTACTAATGAAAAAACTCCTTCTTCTTTGGAGAAGGCGGGGGATGAGGCCACCTTTGCTCCAATAGATCTGTTGGATTATATCTATGCGGTGTTGCACAGTCCTACTTACAGGGAGAAATATAAAGAGTTTCTGAAAATAGACTTTCCTAGAGTTCCGTATCCGAAAGACGCAGCTACCTTTTGGCAGCTGGTAAAGCTTGGCGGAGAAATACGCCAAATACACCTACTCGAGAGCCCAATCGTTGATAAATACATAACTCAATACCCAGTAGATGGCGATAACGTGGTTGTAAAACCACGCTTCGATTCCCCTCCACTGGAGGGGTGCCCGAAGGGCGGGGTGGTCGATTCCAACAACACACTCCTCACCATTATCAACAACACCCCCATAAAACGCAATTTTGTCGATAATCTGCCACATAATCCAGCCCTGAATCAGTTGGCTAAAGACAAGCGAAAAGAAGGTATTCTCTCCGAGGTGCTTTTTTGGCAACAGGTGCATCAACATAAATTCCACAATATTGATTTTGACAGACAAAGAATCATCGGTAACTACATTGTCGATTTTTATATTAAATCACTTGGGCTGGTAATCGAAATAGACGGCAGTAGCCATGATGATAAAGTAGAATATGACGAGCAACGCCAAATATATTTAGAAACTTTAGGTCTAAAGGTTTTTAGAGTTTCAGATACCGATGTTAAAAAAAATATTAATGCAGTAATGCAAAGTGTTGAAACGTATATTGAACAGGTGTATGGGGATGAACCACCCCGGCCTGCGGCCACCCCTCCAAGGGAGGGGAATTTAGGTAGTGTTTATATTAACGATACACAGTATTTTGCCAACGTGCCCGAAGTAGCATGGGACTTTTACATTGGCGGATATCAACCAGCCCAAAAATGGCTCAAAGACCGTAAAGGACGCAAGTTGGAGTTTGATGATATTCTACACTATCAAAAGATTATTGTTGCGCTAACGGAAACAGATAGATTGATGAAAGTGATTGATAGTATAAAAATTGAGTAAGTTATGGAGTTTCCACTAAACCAGTTTGAGCAATATATCGACGAAACCATCCTTAAGCGCGGTTTGTCGTATTTCAAAAAAGGGTATGTACACGAACCCGAAGAAATAAGCCCAGGCGAGTACGAAGCCATAGTCGAAGGCTCTGACGATTATACCGTGCAGCTAACACTTAATAATGGTATCGTAACCGAGTCTGTTTGCGATTGTCCTTACGATATGGGTCCGGTGTGCAAACATGTGGTTGCCGTAATTTTTTACTTGCAGCAGAACGATCTGGATTTAAAGACCATAACAAAAGCCTCATCCAAAGGCAAGGTTGCCAAAACGGCAAAGCCTAAAACTATTGCCGATCAGGTAAACGAGCTGCTCGAAAAAGCCACACACGAAGAGCTTAAACAGTTTATCCGCGAAAAAGCCACAGGCAATGCTCCGCTAAGGAATTTGTTTTTATCATCGTTTGCACAACACAACTCCGACGAATCAAGAGAACTTTATGTAAAGCAAATAAAATCAATCCTTAAAACTGCTGCCGATAGGGATGGTTTTATAGATTGGTCGGCATCGACAGCGGTAGGCAATGCCATCGACAACCTTTTAGCATCGGCTCAAAAGCAGCTAGACAACCACAACTATAAAAGTGCTTTTCTGATATGTACCGCCGTGATGGAACAAATGGTAGTGGCTATGGAATATGCCGATGACAGCAATGGCGATATTGGCGGAAGTATTGATGGTGCCTATGAAATGCTTTATAAGTTAGCACAGCAAAACCCTTCCGAAGATCTCCGCAAGCTAATTATTGAATACTGTTTTGTGGCTTTTGATAAGAATATCTTTGCGGATTGGGATTGGCATATTGGTGTGTTGCGGATTACTTCTCTTCTGTTGAAAACCGAAGAAGAAATAGAACGTATCTTTTCGCAAATTGAAAATGCTAAATTGGCTGATTACAACAAAGAGGAGGCACAGCATATCAAGTATGATATATTATTGAGAACCAAAGGCGAAAATGCTGCTGAAAACTACCTCGAACAGAATATTACAAATTCTAATTTAAGGCGAGAAGCCATTCAGAAAGCATTGAATAATAAAAACTATGATAAAGCCATTTCGTTTGCAAAAGACGGGGTGAGTTATGATAGTAATGACAAACCAGGATTGGTAAGCGAATGGTACGACTGGTTGCTGAAAATAGTACAAGCCCAAAACGATAGCGAAAAAATAATTGAATATGCACGGTTCTTGTTTATTGACAATTTCCGAAATGAACAGGATTATTATAAAATATTGAAGAAACAGGTGAGTCCTGCAAAGTGGAATGCATTTTTAGAAGAGATTTTACAGGATATTTCAGCTAAAAAATATGGACCGGATACCCGTTTGATGGCAAGTATTTTTATTAAAGAAGAATGGTGGGATAGGCTTTTAGAATTGGTGAAAAAATCACCTGACCTAAATACCATTGATCATTACGGAAAATATCTTTCTGAAAATTTTGCAAACGAGATAGCCGAATTGTATGCAAATGCTGTTGTAAAATACATGCAAAACAGTATGGGCAGAGATCATTACCAGAATGCATGCCGGTATATACGAAAGATTATTAAACTTGGTGCCAGAGATAAAGCAAATGAAATCATTGCCCATTTGAGGGCAGAATACCCTAAACGAAAAGCATTAATGGAAGAACTAAATAAGGTTTAAAACGATGCTGTGTGTTCAATTGTAAATAATTACTTACGAGGTATGCGTTTTGTTTTGTTTTGGTGATTGTGAGTGCTTCACATGTCCCCAAGCTCCACGAGCCAATGTTCCACTCAATGTCTTGTCAAAGAGTTTTGTCGCTAACGCAAGGCATACCGCAATGAAGTAGCAAATTACAAGACTTAATAACAGTAAACCCAGACGGATGGGGGGTAATGTAATGAGCCGGTTTAAATTAATTTTGGTCGTAATACTATTTCTAATACCAATTACCACGATTCTCGCACACAAACATAAAACAACGAGACGAATATTTAAAATGGTTTACAGTGTAGCTGCACATTTATCAAGTAAAATTCAACTATTACCTTAAATCCGCAGGTCGATTGCTAGGTTTTAAATCTTAGCGTATTTAGGTTTGCTTGGTGGATATTTTGCCATTTTTTTGGTTCGACATAGCCCTTCTTTGCGTCACTTCTTCCGTTTTTCGCTCCCCCTATGGTTTGCAACTTCCTTTTTTGGAAGCCTGCAACAATAAAAACCGTAAC
>NZ_FMYP01000078.1 GCF_900096565.1 Williamwhitmania taraxaci | reverse complement strand
TGTCGGACATAGTAATTTACCGTATTGCGGTGTATGGCTAAACTTGAAGAACAGCTGCGGTTGCTTTCTCCTTTGATTTTTAACTGAATTAATTGTCGTACATCCATGATATCTATCTTCTTTGCGGCCATATCCCTGATTTAAGTTTCAGCGATAAGATAGAAATCATTCCTTTCAATGGCTCAATGGCGCAATTTGCGTCGAAACGGGTGGCGCAACTTCGACCGAAACAATAGCCTAAATGCACCTAAAAAAGTGGCACAACTTCGACCGAAACGCCTGGCACAACTTGAACCGAAATGGGTGGCACAACTTCGACCGTTTTATCTAGCACATCGGTTAACTCACATACAGCCTTCCAATCATTCTGCTTTCGCTGGAGTAATCCGAGCATTCGGGAGGCATTGGCCGTATTCACATCGAGCGGGATTTGAAGGGCAGAAGCAGGAATATTTTTCCAAATTCCAAAATCGACACCCTCATCGCTGGATCTTACCATCCACCGAAGAAACATGTTTAAGCGCTTGCAAGCAGAGCCAGAGATTACATCGGCAACATGCTTTTTTATGTGACCAGACTCAACTCCTAAGAGAAAGGCGGCTCGAAAGGCAGCTAAAGCACCCTCAACCCCAAACTCTCGATAACCAGTCGAGAAAAGGGTCTCCAACCCGCCCCCTTCGGTATATATCGAACGTAACCGCTGAATAAAAAGGATTAAATCGTTTCCGTTGAACGTTCGATGCACAAAGTGCTCCAACGGTTTGAGGTCATTAGCACTATGGTGTAGCACAAAGTTATAGGGTTCTCCACCCATTAGCCCCATAATACGATGCCCATTCCTGATTATCGACTTACGCTGCCCCCAAGCAATAGTTGCCGCAAGCAAAGCAGAAATCTCAATATCCTCCTTCGTATTAAAAAGATGAGGGATTTGAATAGGATCGTCCTCAATAAACCCTGGCGCAAGGTAGTTATCCAGCGTTTTATCGAGAAGAAGTTTAATTTGGCTATAGTTGACTGTGGGTGCCATTGGTAATTGTTCCATCGACCATGGTAAAAACAACATCGGAGCTATCGGCTAACTCGGTATCGTGAGTAACCACAACAATAGTTACCCCAAACTGATCGCGCAATTGAAAAAAGAGCTTATGCAGGTCTTGCTTATTTGCGGTATCCAAGTTGCCCGAAGGTTCGTCGGCAAAGATTACAGATGGATTGTTGATTAAGGCCCTTGCAACAGCCACGCGCTGCTGCTCTCCGCCTGAAAGTTCGGCGGGCTTGTGGGTTAATCGATGTGAGAGGCCTAGAAAACCAAGCAACTCTTTGGCTCGCTTTTCAGCGTCAGTTTTACGAGTTCCGGCAATAAATGCAGGCAGACAAACATTCTCTATAGCAGTGAACTCGGGTAATAGGTGATGAAATTGAAAAACAAACCCTAACTCCCTGTTTCTAAACTTGGCCAAGCCTACTTGGTTTAGCTTAGTAATATCTATTCCATTGATAATTACCTTGCCGCAATCGGGTTTAGAGAGAGTGCCCAATATTTGCAGAAAGGTGGTTTTTCCTGCACCACTTGGTCCTACAATAGCAACCAACTGCTTCTCAGCAAACTCTAAACTAATTCCCTTCAACACCTTTAAGGTGCCAAATGATTTCTCAATACCCTCTGCAACAATAATCATAGTCGACAATATTCGAGTTTAAAGATAGCCATTTTTATGGGATGAAGAATTAGCCCCTTAGAAATTTAGATATCCACTTGGATTGGCAGATGTATTCTCACTGCTCCTTACTGTCGCTGTTTAGATGACACAATAAAAAAAGACCCCGACAGTGCCGGGGTCTCTCAATAGTTATAAAGAATTACTACTTTTTAGCAAGAAGCTTCTTAGCCGCACGTTTCTCTCTCCAACGAGCAATATCGTAGGCGATAGGTGTTGCAACGAAAACTGAAGAGAAACTACCAAAGAAGATACCAATGATCAAACCGAAGATAAATCCGCGTATTACCTCACCAGCAAAGAAGAACATTGGAATAAGAACGATAAAGGTAGTGAACGAGGTACTGAAGGTTCTACTTAAGGTATCGTTCATAGCTGCATCGATAATATCCTTGCGCTCACGTTTAGGATACAAACTGATATACTCACGAATACGGTCAAAGATAATAACGGTATCGTTAATAGAGTAACCAATAATAGTAAGCACCGCAGCAATAAAGGCTTGATCGACTTCCAGTGCGAATGGCACACGGTGGTAGAACAAAGAGTAAACCCCAATAACAATGATGGCATCGTGAGCCAAAGAGGCAATACCACCCAACCCGTAGCTTAAATTCTTAAAACGGATAAAGATGTAAATGAAAATTGCCAGTAGAGAGAAAATAACAGCAATAATCGCATCCCTACGAATATCATCAGCCACAGTTGGACCAACCTTGTCGGAACTAATCTTATACTCGGAATCAAACTTATCGAATGTAAGATCAGCAGGAAGATATGCCTTTAATCCGTTAAACAGGGCAACATCCACCTCATTGTCGACGGTTGTTCCATTTTCTTTTATCCGATACTTGGTGGTAATCTTAACCTGATTATCGGTGCCAAAGGTTTTAACTTCAGGAGCCTCCTCGAATGCACTCTTTAGGGTAATTGCCACCTCTGTAGGCTTAACCTTTTGGTCGAACTTAACTACAAATGAGCGACCGCCTGCAAAATCAATACCAGGATTCAAGCCACGAATGGCAAATGAAGCACCAAAGATCAAAATGAGGGAAAGACTGAATGCATAAGCATACTTACGCCACTCGATAAACTTGATGTGAACCTTAGTAAAAGCACCCTCGGAAAGTTTTGTAGAGAAGGTGATTTTATGTCCCTTTGCTACATAATACTCAATAATTAAGCGAGATACAACAAGCGCAGAGAAAAGAGAAGTAAGAATACCAATGGTAAGTGTGGTAGCAAAACCACGGATTGGACCAGAACCGAAAATGTAAAGAACAATTGCAGTAATAAGGGTGGTCATGTTACCATCGATAATAGCCGACATAGCACTCTTGTGTCCGTCGGTTATAGAAAGATTGATACCCTTACCTGACCGAATCTCCTCACGAATACGCTCGAAGATAAGCACGTTAGCATCAACCGCCATACCCATGGTAAGAACGATACCTGCAATACCAGGAAGTGTAAGAACCGCTCCAAATGAAGCAAGAACTCCAATCAGAATAAAAAGGTTAAACATCAGCGACATGTCGGCAATAAGACCACCACGGCGACTGTAGTAAAGAACCATGTAGAAAAGAACAAGTATGAAGGAGAACAAGAAACTCATCATACCCGAGTTGATGGTGGCCTGTCCTAAAGATGGACCAACAATTGCCTCTTGAATGATACGTGCAGGAGCAGGCAGTTTACCCGATTTTAGCACGTTTGCTAAGTCCTTTGCTTCCTCAATGCTGAAACGACCGGAAATTTGTGACCTACCACCAGTAATCTCGTCGTTTACAGTTGGGAAAGAATACACATATTCGTCAAGCACAATGGCTATGCAACGACCCTTATTTGCAGCAGTCATGCGCGCCCAGGTTTTAGAACCTTCAGCGTCCATTACCATAGTAACTTCAGCATTACTTCCGCCCTGATTTCCAAACTCTTCGCGAGCATCGGTAATAACACCTCCATCGAGTGGAGCGCGTCCATCACGAGTATTGGCCTTAATAGCAATAAGCGAAACTAGTTTTCCACCTTCCATTGGTTTAACAGACCATAGCAAGCGGAGATCAGCAGGAAAGAGAGCCTTAACCTGAGGCATAGCAAGGTAGGCATTCACCTTGGCGGTATCTTTGATTTGACTAACCCCTACGATTGGTCCTGGAGCAACTTGACCTTGCTCGTTTACTTGGGGCCTGATAACGGCATAGAGTGGGTTATTCTTACGGAATGTGAGTTCGTCATTGGAAACCTTATTGGTATCCTTTGCTTGAACCTGTGCAAGGAGTGCATTAGTGCTATCACTTTTAGGAGTAGCTACTTCAGTTTTTACTGAATCAACCACCTTAGTTGGCGATGTTATAGCCTCCAGTTCGGCAATCTTAGCATTTACGGCAGCAAAGTTTTGAACCAACTCCGACATTTCGTAAGTTTCCCAAAACTCGAGGTTTGCGGTTCCCTGCAACAGTTTTCGAACACGCTGAGGATCCTTTGCACCTGGTAATTCCACCAAGATACGACCCGAGTTCTCGAGGCGTTGGATATTGGGCTGAGCTACACCGAAACGGTCGATACGGTTACGGATAATGTTGAATGAATTTGCAATAGCTCCTTCGGTTTCAACGCGAATAACCTTAATTACTTCGGAATTGGTACTCTGAGCAGTGATCCTATCCTTCAATTCGAAGGTGGCAAAAAAACGAGCCAAACGATCGTTTGGAGCAATTTCGTCGAATGATTCGGCGAACAGAGTCACAAAGTCGGATTGGCTATTTTGCTGCTTCTGCAGAGCAAGAGCTATTGCCTTATTAAAGATGGTATCGGTTGAGTAGTTACCCAATGAACGCACGATTTCCTCAACAGATACTTCGAGGGTAACGTTCATTCCACCCTTCAGGTCGAGACCAAGGTTGATTTCTCTTTCCTTACATTCCTTGTAAGTAAAAGGAAATAATGTGTAAAGTGGCTCAGTCGAAATTGAGTCAAGATAGGCTGTTTCTCCCTTTGCATAATCCTTTGCTTTGCTTTCAACCACCTTCGCCATGAATGTGAACGAGAGTTGGTACAAGCAAACAAGGGCGAGAACTACAGCCAATAATCTAAAGGCGCCTTTATTCTGCATTTGTTTTAAGATTTATAGATTTCGAGATTCTAGATTTCAAAAGTAAGGTGCAAAATTATGATATTTTTTGAATAAACCTAGTCGCATGGAAGATACAGGAAAAAAAGTAAAACGCTCAGTTTTAAAAAAAACTGAGCGTTTACCTATACTTTGGGACCAATTAGAGTGTATCGGAACCGTATCGCTCTTCGAAAATATTCAAATTGTCAAGGGACTTCATGATCTTCTTTACTTCGAGGGCACTCTTGTGCAGTAGAGCCATCTCATCGTCATTAAGATTAAGTTCAATCACCTTTTCAATTCCATTCTTGCCCAGTATTACCGGAACACCAATATGAAGATCGTTTAGACCATATTCACCGTTTAGTGCCGCACACACAGGGAATACCCTACGTTGATCCAGCATAATTGCCTCAACCATCTGGGCCGCAGCAGCTCCTGGGGCATACCAAGCAGATGTCCCCATTAGTTCAACAAGTTCGCCGCCACCTTTGCGGGTTCGCTCGATAATTTTTTCGAGAACGCTATCCTCAATAAGTTCGGTTATGGGAATTCCCGAAACGGTAGTGTAACGTGGTAGCGGAACCATGCTATCGCCATGGCCACCCATCAAGATTGCGTGAATGCTCTGAGGCGAAATATGGAGGGCTTCGGCCAAAAAGGCCTTGTACCTTGCACCATCGAGTATTCCTGCCATACCAAAGACCTTATTAGACGGCAACTTGGCTGCAAGAAAGGCAGCGTAAGTCATAACATCTAATGGATTAGTAACCACGATGATTTTGGCATCAGGCGAATACTTAACAATACCTTCTGTAACATCCTTTACGATGCGCGCGTTGATATCAATTAGGTCGTCGCGACTCATTCCTGGGCGGCGAGGTATTCCTGAGGTAATTACAACTACCTCTGATCCTGCAGTCTTTGAAAAATCAGTGGTTACACCCGTTATACGTGTATTAAACCCTTGTACCGATGATGTTTGCCACATATCCAAGGACTTACCAAGGGTAAGACCTTCCTTAACATCAAGCAAAACTAAGTCCCGGGCAAGCTCTTTCCGTGCAATCTCATATGCACAGGTTGCCCCAACATTTCCCGCCCCTACTACTGTAATCTTCATATCTAGAACGTGTAAAATAATGTAATATAGTGTGTAACGCTGAACCTAACAAAAGGTTCGGCGAGTTGTTAAAGGAATCACATTAACTTGTAACTACAAATGATAAATGACATAAATCACCATGAAATACAGCACAAACGATTGCGTGAATCATTTTTTGCCCATAAGTGTTTGTGTCTGGTAGTGATATAAAAAAGAGTGTTCAATGTCAAAAAAAGCGAAACCACCCTAAGTTAGTTTCGCCGCGAAAGTAGCCCCAAATCTTCAATTTAAAAAAGATTCAGGGTGTTTAGTTCGTCCATAAGTTCCCTTACATCCTTTGCCGATTCGTTGAGCATACCTCTCTCTTCATCGTTAAGATCAATTTCGATAATATCAATAATCCCACGCTTACCCAACTTCACCGGCACGCCCATATATAAATCGGCAAGTCCATATTGCCCATTGAGATGGGCACACACCGGCATAATTCTTCTCTGATCGCGAACAATAGCCTCTACCATGGCAGCAGCAGCAGCTCCGGGGGCATACCATGCTGAAGTTCCCATTAGTTTAACCAACTCCCCTCCACCGTTTCTGGTTCTATCAACTATTTTATCAAGAACAGCCTTGTCGAGTAGTTGGGTAACAGGAATACCACCTACCGAGGTGTATCGCACCAAGGGCACCATACTGTTGCCGTGGCCTCCAAGCAAGAGGGCACTCACATCGCGTGGAGAAACGTCTAAGGCTTCGGCTATAAATGTTTTATATCGAGCAGAATCAAGAATACCTGCCATTCCAAAAACCTCACATGGTTTTTTATGAGCAGCCAAGAACGCTACGTAGGTCATTACATCCAATGGGTTGGAAACAACCACAATAATTGCTGTTGGAGAATACTTAACCACCTTTTCGGTAACCTCCTTCACTATGCGAGCATTGGTAGAGATAAGATCACCGCGTGACATCCCTGGTTTTCGGGGAATTCCTGAGGTAATTACAATAACGCTAGAACCTTTTGTGGCGAGGTAATCGTTCGTAACGCCCACGATGCGGGTATCAAAAACGTTCACCGAGGCAGTTTGCCACATGTCGAGCGATTTTCCCTCGGCAACTCCTTCAACAATGTCGAGAAGCACAATCTGATTTGCCAGCTCTTTGTGCGCCAAAACATTTGCACATGTGGCTCCAACATTGCCGGCACCAATAATAGTGATTTTCATAGCGAAGATTATTTGGATGTGGTATTGTATATTTACACCATTCGTTAATACCTTTTTAATTCAATGAGAACATCTTAAGCGAGAAAAGTTCTGTTTTAAACAGCCAATTCCTTCTTTTTGTTCAACACTATCGAAAGTAAAATTCAGGATATCAACCAGTCAATACCTCAAACAAGTTTAGAAAATATTCGCTAATCCATTATTGCCTACAATATGGCAACGACATCTATTTAACCAACGTTTCAAAATCGGTTTCCAGTTCTTTGTTGCGCGCAAAATCAAAAAGAGCAATGGATTGGAGATTGAAGTAAGAACCCCAGTATGTGCTTAGGGCATTGAGGTAGCTTATTTTGGCAGCATCACGCTCATTCTGGGCAATATTAAGGTCCAAAACGGTGATTTTCCCAATTAGAAAACGCTGTTTGGTTACTTCGTATCGCTTTTGGGCAATGGTGTCGGCCTTAGTAGCAATATAAAGTTGATCGTCTTCCATATTAAATTGCATTACCTGCAAAAAGAGTTGCTGATTGAAATCGACACGAGCCTGCTGAACCCTAATTCGAGCCAGCTCAAGGTTTGATTTTGCCATTTGAACCTTCCCCCTACCAAGTCCCCAATCGAGAATTGGAATCTGGATACCGAGCGATACCCGCTGTTGCTCCTGAGGATCTTTGTAAGCGTCGCGGAGAATCGCTGCCTGCTGGGTTACACCATATCGAGCGTAAAGGTTTGCTTGAAATCCTCGCTGCGATCGAGCCAGCGCAACCCGTTCCTGCGATTCGAGCAACTCCCTATCGTAGGAGAGCAGATCGGGATTGTTGGTGCCTACCTTGGACATAACATCCTCGTAAGCCAGCTCCCCCGAAGGAGGTGCGCCCGGTATGGAAAGTTCAATGTCGACCTTATCGTTGAATCCGAGAAAGGAGCGAATCCTAAATTTCTCCACCTCAAGTTGAATGCGCGCCTCATTGAGGGCTTTCCCCGCATTAAGGTTACTCAGCTCCATTTGGAGCAACTCGTTTTCGGCAATGGTTCCAATATTGTATCTACCACGAGAAATCTTATAAAGCGTATCGCTGTTGGCGCTATTGATCTGGGCCACCTCGAGTTGCTGTTGGGAAATGAGTAGACTAAAAAAGAGGTTTGCTGCTTTCATGGACACATTCTCCATGTCCTGAAGGTAACGCCTACGGGCCTCCTCATACTTTAACGGCTGAATTTTTTTCTTCCAACGAAACGAATTGTAACCGTTGATGGGCTGACTGAAGCCAATGACAAAGGGTGATGCGAAGAAAGTAGTAGACTTGTTTGACCCCAACTGGTCAGTTCTCATCATTTCGGATGTAACAAAAAGATTACCACCAGTAAGCCCAATGTTCTGTTTCATAGACAAGTTTGCCGAAGCGCTACTTGAATTCTCCTCAATGTAGCTATAGGTTCCATCGGAGAGTTGATACTTTTTAAGCGAGCGATTAAACTCGGGAATAGTAGCATCCAGCGATAGCGATGGAAGCAGATCAGCCTTGTAGGTTCGATACTCCCAGTAGCTAGCCCTAAAAGTGTGCTTGGCCCTGAATGCATCAGGCGATTGATCCTTTGCAAGCTGGATAATATCATCCAAAGTATAGGCCGTCTTTACCATTGGCGCCTGTGCCCATACGCCCAACGTAATGCCGACGAAAAGAGTGGTTAATGCTGGTTTTATAATCATAACGCTGGTTGTAATCTTACTGATTAAACTATTCATATCGAAGCGACTCGATGGGATCCCTTTCGGCGGCGCGCTTTGCAGGAGAGTAGCCAAATATAATCCCCACGGCTACCGAAACGCCAAATGCGACCACAATGGAAACGCCAGATACCTCAGTTTTTATTCCTGCAAAATGGGAGATCAATACAGAAATCACCACCCCCAGAATTACTCCTATAAACCCACCCGTTACGCTAATTAGCACAGCTTCCGAAAGGAACTGAACAACAATATCCATCTTCTTGGCACCTATTGCGAGCCTTGTTCCAATCTCCTTTATGCGCTCCATTACCGAGGCAAACATAATGTTCATGATCCCTATTCCGCCCACCACAAGCGATATTGAGGCAATAGCGCCTAGTACAATGTTGAAAATATCCTTAGTGCGCTGTTGTTGCTTGAGCAACATTTCGGGGATAGTGATCTCAAAATCCTTTACGCCCTGATGGCGCCGGAGCATAAGGCGCGAAAGCACCTCAACGGTAGACGATAGATCCTCGGTAGTGGTTACCTGCACCACCAGCTTATCGAGTTGATTATAATTTTTGGCTGTGGTCGATTTTGAACTGCTACTAGACATACCTCCACCGCTGAACATAACCATCATCCTACTCTGCGTCTTCATATTCACCAAAGCCCTGTTCTTATACCTATTGAGCATGGTCTTTACCGGAATAAAAATGTTGTCGTTGTAAACGTTTACACCAACATTCTCAAAGGCAGTTATGCTCACTTGGTTCTTTTTAAGCACCCCGATTACCTTCAGCCAAACATTACCGAATTTCAACCACTTACCAATGGGATCGACCGTGCTAAACAGTTTCGATGCTACATTTGAGCCAATTACGCAAACAGGTAGCCCATGATTACTTTGATAGTCGGTAAAGTAGTGACCCGTTTCGAAGGGAAGGTTGTATATGGAGAAGTAGTCGGTGCCCACGCCAATAATTTTAGCGTTAACCCGCATGCCGGCATGTATGACAAAGGTATTTTCGACAATCTCGGGGCTAATTACTTTAACCGATGGAACAACCGCCTTTATGGCCTCGGCATCAGCAAGCGTTAATCCCGGTGAATATTTATTCTTCTCGTTTTGTCCCGAAGAGTTGGCCTCCTGCTCTTCTTGTGTCTCTATAATGGGAGTAATTACAATGTTGTTAACCCCAACCATCTTAATCTGCTCGAGAATTTCTTGCTTAGCTCCATTTCCAATAGCGAGCATTGAAATTACCGCTGCAACCCCAAAAATAATCCCGAGAGCCGTAAGAAACGATCGGAACTTATTGCTAAGAATCGATTCAAACGCAATTTGGAAGTCGTGGAGGTATCGCTTTATTAATCCGTCTATCATAGGTCCAACGGATTATTTCTTACTAATGCTTTTCAAACCACCCTTTTTTCGATCCCCATTTTTCAGCATAGATCGAGCCGCATCCTTCTCCTTTTGCTCCTTTTGAAGGTTGAGGTTTTTCATCTCCTCCTGTTCTCTTTCCTTTTTTATCTTAGCCTTAATCACCGGAATGAGATCCTCATTCTCCATCGAAAATTTCTCGGCTCCTGCTGGCACCGAGAGGTATACTTCCTCGCCCACCTTGAGTCCCTTCTCTATGACAATATGGGTATCGTTTTTGGCTGCGGTGACCACTACTTTCTTTCTATTTTTTGTGGTGAATACATAGGTTGTGCTGTCGGCACCCCCGTGAATAGACTCCAACGGTAAATACACAACGTCCTTGAAGCTGGCAATCTCGATTAGATTCCCGGTGGTCATGGCCGGACGTAAAACGGGATCGTACTCATTCACCTTAATGGTTATCTCAAATACTTTGGCATCGGCATTCGGAAGTTGCTCTCCAATATTAGCCACGTAGGTAATTTGGCCCGTATACTTCTTCTCGGGAAAAGCATCCACGGTCATGCGTACCTTTTGGCCTACCTTCACCTTACTAATATCAATTTCGTTCACATAGCACTTCGAGTTCATCGATGACAGGTCCGGAAGGGTTGCAACGGTAAGATCCCACGCCGAAATGGATGAGCCCACTTTTCGCTTTTCACCGCCCCACTCCTTGTAGTATATAACCATTCCCGGTTTGGGCGCGTAGATTACAAACTTATCGAGCACTCCAACCAGTTCGTCGCGCTCGCGCTGAACCTTGGAGAGGTTGATGGCCACCTCCTTCATGGATGCTTTAGCCTGCTCTACCTTTAATTTGTAGTTTTTCTTGGCTTGTTCAATATTTCGCTCCGACTTCTCTAAGCTGATGGCTGCTTGTCGCTGGGTGGCCGGTGGCTCAAACTTCGACTGATCAACGGTGATTTGCTTATCCTCCAACTCGAACTTTAGGTTGATGAGTTCGTCGCGCAGGCTACGCAAGCTCAGCGAAGTATCGAGCCCTGTTTTGTTGTATTGACTCTCGTTTTTCTCCACCTCATCCTCGAGATCCTTCAACCGCGACGACACCGCATTCCTGTCGAGGGTGGCCACATACTCGCCCGAATCTACAACCGTTCCCTCGGGAATCAGATCAACAATTTTGATCTCATTAACTCGAAAACCCCTATTTCTCAGCTCGCTGGGGCCAGCAATATTTTCAAAACTCTGCGCCTGCAACTCACCAGTGGTATTCACCAGAATATCGAAGGCTCCAAGCTTTACCTTCACCTTTTGCTCCACTGCCTCGTCCGACTTTCCCGTAAAAACTATCAGCAGGATAATTGCCAAAACGCCAGCACCAATGTAGTAATGCTTCCTTTGAATCTTTGAAAATAACTTTCTGATCATACGGTTATATTTATTAATGCCATTCTGGTTGCGACATTCTTGATGTTTCGTAAACCTATCTAGCGATGAAGAGCCGTGCCGGTTCAACTATCTTACTTATTGACTCGTTGCATTTGCAAAAACCATGCCCCTTCCCTAAGTATTCGCCTTGGGAAAGGGGTTCACACACTTTGATTAATATAAACGAATAAAGTTTAGTCGAGGATTATATACCTGCCAACTTCTTTAGCACATTAATTGCATCAACCGCAATTTTCTCAGCATTTTCGGGAGTATTACTTTCGGAATAGATGCGAATAATAGGTTCGGTATTCGATTTGCGCATATGCACCCACTCCTGCCCAAAATCCACCTTAATCCCGTCGATATCGAGCACTTTCTTATCGGAGAAAAACGCCTTAGCCTTAACTAACAGGCCATCCACATCAAAACCTTCGGGCAGCTGAATTTTATTTTTCGACATATGATACACTGGATAACTCTTGCGCAACTCGCTGCACGAAACCCCTTGATGAGCCAAATGTGTTAGGAATAATGCCACGCCAACCAGCGCATCGCGCCCATAGTGCAATTCGGGGTAGATAACTCCACCGTTGCCCTCGCCACCAATCACTGCGTTGTGCTCTTTCATAGCTGCAACCACATTCACCTCGCCCACAGCAGCGGCAAAGTAACGCCCACCTTTAGACATGGTTACATCGCGAAGAGCCTGCGACGATGAGAGGTTCGAAACGGTATTTCCCTTAACCTTCGATAGCACATAGTTGGCAACAGCCACAAGGGTGTACTCCTCACCAAACATGGTTCCATCCTCGCAAACCAAAGCCAAACGGTCCACGTCGGGATCGACAACAATTCCGAGATGTGCCTTATGCTTAACCACCTCGGCAGAGATCACCGTTAGGTTTTCAGGGAGCGGTTCCGGATTGTGTGGGAATAGACCATTGGGTTCGCAATAAATTTCTACCACCTCAACCCCTAACTCACGCAATAATGCGGGAATAACAAGGCCCCCAACGGAGTTTACCGCATCCACCACCACCTTGAACTTGGCCTTCCTGATGGCTTCCTTGTCCACTAGGCGCATAGCAAGCACCATGTCGATATGCTCCTTGTTGAACGATTTCTCTACAATTACCTTTCCCAGATTTTCCACTTCCACAAACGGAAACTTACCCGATTCGGCGATCTCCAGCACCTTCTTGCCATCGGCATCGGTTAGAAATTCGCCAAAAGAGTTGAGCAGCTTAAGTGCATTCCATTGACCCGGATTATGGCTGGCGGTAAGGATTAATCCCCCATCGGCCTTATAGTGCATAACAGCAACCTCCACCGTAGGGGTTGTGGCCAAGCCAAGTGCAATCACATTCACTCCACACCCCATTAAAGTACCAACCACTAACCGATCGACCATTTCGCCCGACACTCGAGCATCACGACCTACGGCTACCACCGGCTTCTGCTTACCGCATTTCTCCCTTAACCAACCAGAGTATGCTGCAGTAAACTTAACTACATCGAGAGGTGTTAGTCCGTTGCCCGGATCACCGCCAATGGTTCCGCGAATTCCGGAGATTGATTTTATCAGTGTCATATCCAATAAATTATTAAACGAAAAAGTAATGTTTTTTGAAACAAACCGAGTCAGAATTGAGACTTGGCGCGCTTCCGCTTTAACAAAGGTAAAAATAAACCTAAAAGGTTAGCATTTAATTTACAAACATTATGGTTATTTATGCGTAAAGGTAATTCGATGCCAAAATAAAATGGTATTTTTGCGGGCTTATTTTTACGACAATTACCACAGTTAAATATCAGAAACACAAAACAAACATCATGGAATCTGAGAACAACAAGTCCCAAGACAATGGTGGCCGCGAAGGTTACAACGGGGGCAACGAAAGCCGCGAGGCCAAGAAGACAGAAGGATCGGAAGGCACTTACCGACCACGTACTGCTAAGTTCACTCCAAAGATTGTTCGCTCCAGCGAAGCGGATCAGAGCGAACGGCCAACAAGAGACGAGCGTCCCGAAAGAGACCGCTCCGAAGTAAAAGACGAACGCCGCTCGGGTAGCGACCGCCCATTCTGGGATAACCGCCCGCGTCGCGATGACAAACCTTCCGGCGATCGCCCAACACGCGAAGACCGCCCCTTCGAAAGAAGAGAGCGCTCCAGCGACCGAAGCGACCGTCCTGCTAGAGATTCCAGAAGCGGAGACAGACCATTTAACCGGAGTTCCGAATCAACCGATAGACCATTCAGGGGAGACAGAACCTCCTCCAGCAACGATAGACCATTTAGAGGCGACAGAGATGCTTCACGCGGAGAAAAACCTTTCCGTGGTGGAGATAAACCAGCCTTTGGCGGTGATAGAGATGCCGCTCGCGGCGAAAGACCCTTCCGTGGTGGCGATAGAGATGCTTCACGCGGCGACAAACCTTCCTTTGGTGGAGACAGGGAATCCCGTGGCGCAAGACCTGCCTTCGGTGGAGACAGAGATGCTTCACGTGGTGAGAAACCTTTCCGCAGTGGCGATAGAGATGCTTCACGTGGCGACAGACCTGCCTTTGGCGGCGATAGAGAATCTCGTGGCGCAAGACCTGCATTCGGTGGCGATAGAAGCGCTCCTCGCGGCGAAAGACCCTTCCGTGGTGGAGATAGAGATGCCTCACGCGGCGATAGACCAGCCTTCGGTGGAGATAGAGGCGCTCCTCGCGGCGACAGACCAGCCTTTGGTGGCGACAGAGAATCCCGTGGTGCAAGACCTGCCTTTGGCGGCGATAGAGGCGCTTCACGCGGCGACAGACCAGCTTACGGTGGCGACAGAGGTGCTTCACGCGGTGGCGACAAACCATTCCGCGGCGGCGATAGAGACCGCAACGATAGAAATAGCGCTACAAACCCACGCTTTGCCCGACCACAAAGAGAAAATTGGGACGGTGCTGAAGATGGCGAACTAAAAGGATTTAGAAGCAACAGAAAGCATATACAGGTTTACGAACCAAAGCCTGCCGACTACGATCCAAACAAACCAATTAGGCTCAACCGCTTTATTGCCAATGCAGGAATCTGCTCACGTCGTGAAGCCGATACCTACATCCAGGCCGGAGTGGTTAGTATTAATGGAGTTCCAGCCACTGAGTTGGGCACCAAGGTTAATCCTACCGATGAAGTTCGCTTCAACGAAGAGCTAATCAAGGGCGAAAAGAAGGTATACATCATCCTCAATAAGCCTAAGGATTGCATCACCACAGTGGACGATCCACATGCAAAGTCGACCGTAATGGATCTTGTGAACACCATGTGTAAGGAGCGTATTTACCCTGTTGGCCGTCTCGACCGCAACACCACCGGTGTGCTGCTCATGACCAACGATGGAGACCTCGCTACTAAACTGCTTCACCCATCGGCCAACAAGAAAAAGATTTACCACGCCCACCTCGACAAGAAGGTGTCCGAGGGTGATCTCGAGAAATTGTGCAGTGGCCTCCAACTTGAGGATGGTCGTGCTTACGCCGATGTAGCTGCCTACGTTGACAACGACCAAAAGCAGGTAGGTATCGAGATTCACTCGGGAAAGAATCACATTGTGCGCCGCATGTTCGAGAGCCTTGGCTACGACGTGGTGAAGCTCGATCGCGTTTACTTCTCAGGCTTGACTAAAAAAGGTCTCGCTCGCGGTGAGGCTCGATTCCTCAACGACAAAGAGGTTGAAATGCTCGCTAGAGGTGCTTACGAATAACCTTCGGATATACTAAATAGAAAAAACCGCTCCAGTTTGGGGCGGTTTTTTTATGCGTAAACCTACAATATAGCCCCAACCCCACCACATTCAACTCACCCACACTACCATCTAATATTCTGTCGATTATCATTTCTACTTATTTGTATTCTTTAAAAATAAGCATTGATTTGAAAAATAATTCATTTTAGCTTGTCACGAAATAGCGGTTTTGGGCATATATAAATGAGGGGGTATGCCTCGCATGTTTACACCAAAACCAAAATCACGCCATGAGTAAAATCGATTACCTACTAAGATGGAGAGAAATTGACCGGCTAATTAAAACAAAATCCACAGGAAACACCTCTGAATTTGCAATACGGTTAGGCATCTCAAAAAGCCAACGCCATGAGGATCTAAAGAACCTGAGAGACCTTGATGCCCCCATTGCCTATAGCCGTATTCGACAAACCTACTATTACAAGTATCCCACATCCTTCTCGCTATCCTTTACCCCTATACTGGTTACAGAACAAGCAAATTAACAAACATTAACAAACAAATATCAAGATCAAACTTCCCTCCGGTATCACTGGAGGGAAGTTGTATATACTTGTATCCCTATTAAAAAGCCTAAACTATAATCATACTATAAATATGAGTGGTATTATTTGGATAAAGCATGGAAGGAAAGTGGTATCAGTTGAATTAAGGAATGTGCTATTTATTAAAGGTGATAAATACGGCTGTACCCTTTATGTTAAGTTGATAAAGGAAGATGCATTCCTCATCAATAAAATTAGAACTTTGTTGATATTTCGGTGATATTGTGCCACTTGTTTCGGTGATGTTGTGCCACAAAAAA
>NZ_FMYP01000077.1 GCF_900096565.1 Williamwhitmania taraxaci | reverse complement strand
GTCGTACATCCATGATATCTATCTTCTTTGCGGCCATATCCCTGATTTAAGTTTCAGCGATAAGATAGAAATCATTCCTTTCAATGGCTCAATGGCGCAATTTGCGTCGAAACGGGTGGCGCAACTTCGACCGAAACAATAGCCTAAATGCACCTAAAAAAGTGGCACAACTTCGACCGAAACGCCTGGCACAACTTGAACCGAAATGGGTGGCACAACTTCGACCGTTTTATCTAGTTTTCACCTAAGTAGGTGAAAATATTTTAATCGGGAAAGCCTTGTGATGATTATTATTACAGGGGTTCCCGATTATTTTATGCTTTTATGTTGCGGATATAAGGTAATGTCAAACTAAAAGATGTAACAATGAAAAGAATTCTTTTAATAGTTGGTATGATTGGCATTGGTTTGGTAACCAATGCCCAAGACACAAAGATACAAGCACCTATTTCCGATGAGCTACAAAGGGCTTATCCGTTTTCCGCATTGCCCTATGCCTACGATGCGCTCGAGAAGTTTGTAGATAAGGAAACCATGGAGATTCACTATGCACGACACTACAAGGCCTACCATTCCAAGTTTTTAGCCGCCATTCAAGGGAGTGGCATGGAGGGTAAATCGATGGAGGAGATCTTTGCCTCTATGAGTAAACTATCACCGGCAGTAAAGAACAATGGGGGTGGCTACTTCAACCACAAATTATTTTGGGAGGTGATGGCTCCCAACGGTGGAGGTGAGCCTGCTGGAATATTAATGCCTGCTATTGTTGAGGCGTTTGGCTCGTTCGAGGCGTTCAAGAGCCAGTTTGAGGCTGCTGCAACCGGCGTATTTGGTAGTGGCTGGGCTTGGCTTGCGGTAGATAAAACTGGAAAACTATTCATTGCTTCTACTGCCAACCAAGACAATACCTTAATGGATATTGCTCCTAAATATGGTGTTCCGGTTTTAGCGCTCGATGTATGGGAGCATGCCTACTACCTGCGCTATCAAAATAAGCGTGCCGATTATGTTTCTCGTTTCTGGACTGTGGTGAATTGGCCCATGGTTGAACAAAAGTTCGCCGCCGCCGTTCCTGCTAAGTAAGAAGATTCTTTGCCATAACGTAATCTCCTAAAGAGGTCAACCATCAGCCCGGTTGGCCTCTTTTACTTTTTGTGCGGCACTCTTTCCGGCAACAAACCCGGTGGAGAAAGCAATTTGAAGGTTGTAGCCGCCTGTGTCGGCATCGAGGTTTAGCACCTCTCCGGCAAAGTAGAGTGAGCCAACTACCCTCGATTCCATGGTTTTTGATCCAATTTCCTTTAGATCGACACCCCCGGCAGTAACAATGGCCTCCGAAAAGCCTCCGTAACCTTCAATGTCGATTGGGTATTCTCGTAGTCGGTTTACTATGGCTTTTTTATCCTTGGGCGATACATCGGCTGTGGGTTTCGAGAGCGGACTTGGGAGCAGCTCGGCAAAAGCATCTATCAGGTTGGAGGGTAGCATGGTGCGGAGCAGTCCACCGAGATTTTTTACGGCAGGATTTGCCAACTCCCGTGCAATACGGTTGTCCAGCTGCTCGGGCGAAAGTGCAGGCTTCAAATCGAGGGTGAAGCGAACGGATGAGCCGGCATCGATGGCCGCAACTGCCGCTCGGCTCAACCGGAGGGTAATAGGTCCGGCCAGCTTACCATCGAGCACCTCGAGTTCGCCAAACTCCTTGTCGATCTTTTTCTGGTTGATCCAGAGCACCATTTCGATATTCTTGAGGTTGGTAGTGTTGGTTAGCTTGCCCGGCTTATCGGCCATTTCCAATGGAACGAGCGAAGGATGGGTAGGGGTTACCTTCACGCCAAGTTCACGGGCAAAGGCATAGCCGGCTCCGGTGCTCCCGGTAAGGGGATAGGATAGTCCGCCTGTTGCAACAATTACAGCCTTCGCGGCTATGGTTCTTGATTCCTGCGGCGTTTTAACGCTGATAGTAAATCCATCGGCAGAGTGTGCAATGCTGACCACCTCGGCATGGCAGAGAATATCGGCTCCTCGCTCCTTGGCGAAGGCATTTAACCCTTCGGCCACCTCTTTGGCGCTTTCGCTCACAGGGAAAATACGTTCGCCCCTGTCGATGTAGGTCTTTACTCCCTGCTTCTCTAGGAGTGTTACTATATCTTGGTTCGAAAACGAGTATAGCGATGGCTTAAAGAAGTTGGGGCTTGGGTAAATCTTGGTTAGGAACTCGGGAATGGCGCGCGCATTGGTAATGTTGCACCTACCCTTGCCGGTGATCCTCAACTTACGGGCTACCTTCTCCATTTTCTCAAGCAGCATAACCGTAACGCCCTCAGCAGCCGCTGTTCCAGCCGCCATTAAACCGGCAGGGCCGCCCCCAATCACCACTATATCTATCTTCTCCATTTCACTTGAATTCCACTGATATTTTTATTAATGCTAGAACTTCCTAATCCTTTGTTCCCTTACATTTCCGCCACCAGTTCTTGAGTAAACTGCTTTAAATCAGTCCATGGATGGTTCTGAAGCGCTGTGGAAAGCAATTTCCAATCCAATTTTTGCTCCACCACAATGGATTGAACTAGGGCTGCAAAGGTAGCATATTCGGAATTGCTTTGGTCTTGCTTGGCCCAGCGGCTGAAGAATTGAAGCGTAATTTCGTAGCGTTGTCGCTGATGGTGGTATAGTTCCGGCATGCTTTTAATCGTCTGTGCCATAAATTGGAAGCGTGATTCAAGATTTGCTGCAACCTTGGAGGGTAAGTCCTGCGCCGCAATACCGCGCATGAGGTAAATCTCGGTGTAACGCAGAATGCCTAAGTAACCCAGCGCATCCATATCGTCGGCTATGCTGAGAATAGCAAGGGTGTTGTCTAGCGAAAGGGGATGTTGATTTAATCCTTGCTGTTTATAGCTCTTATCGTCGTGCAGCCGTACGGCATCCAATGCCGATTGGCTAAGGAGTAATTTCAGATTTGGATTGCTCTCCAGCCACCTCTCCAGTATTCGTAGCGAATCGGCTCCATGGTCTTCGCCCGGGTTAATTGTAAGCCCAGTATCGTGAAAGTAGCAGGCCACTAAAAGGTTGAGAAATGCTTGATCGTTGTTGCTCGAACTGGCCCGATCCAGATTGCGGGTAATTTCTAAGGCGTAATTCCATACCCGTTGGTGATGGGCAAAATTGTGGGAGGGGATATGCGTTCCGGTAAACGCCTGTCGGCAGGCTAATTCGACTTTCTCAAGCCAAGAGACTTCCATAGTATTCTTTTTCGGCAAGTATAATAGAAAAAGGGCAGAAAATCGTTCCGCCCTTTCCTCTCAATTAATATTTTTTTATTAATGGGCGATGTTGAGATCCGATAATATTTTTTTTGCTTTTTCGAGGATAGTAATGTCGTCAAGGGTAATTACTCCACCGTCGGGACCCTGTTCTGCATGAAAACCTACACTTTTCCCGTGAACATAGTCCGCGCCACCAAAGTAGTTGCGAACGGTATCTTCTTCGAGATTTAGCTCTTCGGCAATTTTCTGAACACTGCCGTGTGGAAGACTATCCTTGATTCGTCTGAGCTCGTTAAATGTAATAACCTTCTCCATATTCATATCTGTTTAGGTTAAAATCGTGGTTAAATATAAAAAAACGAATTGGCAATTCCAACAGGAATCTGCCCTTATTTGAGCAGAAAGTGTTAAAAAGTATTTAATTATTCTACAGGTGGCTGCCTCATTGAATTGCTGAATTATTGTCCAACGAAGGTTTTATATTTTGACCGAATAGTGTTTTTTTGATTAAAGGTGTTAGATGTTTCTCTGTTCCTCTTGTATCTAAAGGCTAATTCCGCTCTTCGGAAAGGAAAATGTATCTTTACAAAAAAAAACAATGGAAATTATGCACAACCCCGTGAAGCGGGTAGCCGCTATTCACGATCTTTCGGGGTTTGGACGGGCTTCCCTCACGGTAGTAACTCCAATACTATCCTGCATGGGCGTTCAGGTTTGTCCACTTCCAACGGCGGTTCTTTCTACTCATAGCAAGTTTAAGGATTATCATTTTGTAGACCTTACCGATCATCTTCTGCCCATCATTGAGCATTGGGAACGGTTAAATCTCCAGTTTGATGGCATTTATAGCGGTTTCCTCGGTTCATTTCGGCAAATAGAAATTGTCAGCGATTTTATCCGTCGGTTCCGTACCAAACAAACCTTGGTGGTGGTGGATCCGGTAATGGGCGATGATGGTGTTCTTTATGGTCCCATGACCCCTGAGATTGTATCGGGCATGCGCCAGATGATTTCGCTTGCCGATATCATCACTCCCAACATTACCGAAGCGGCATTCTTACTCGGCAGGCCTATGCCCGAATTAATGACGGAGGGTGAAGTTAAACGTTGGTTATTGGATTTGGCTGAGTTGGGCCCGCAAATAGTGATTATTACTAGCGTGCCCGACCAACGCGAAAAACGTCATACCTCGGTGTATGCTTACAATAAATCGGATAATCGTTTTTGGAGAGTAACCTGCACTTACCTTCCAGCCGCATATCCCGGTACCGGTGATGCCTTTGCGAGTGTACTTACGGGTGCCTTGCTTCAAGGCGATAGCTTACCAATGGCTATTGATAGGGCAGTTGCCTTTGCTTCGCTGGGGGTTAGGGCCTCCTTTGGTTACGGAAATAGTTCCAACGAGGGTATTCTGCTCGAACGAATTCTGCCATCGCTTCAAATGCCAGTGCAGCCAAGCAGCTATGAACTTATCGAAAATTAGGGATTGTATGGCAATTCGAATGGTGGTTACCGATTTAGATGGGACATTGCTCAAGGATGATCATACGGTTGATTCGCGCGACATTCATACGCTTACCCAGTTGGGCAAAAGTGGTGTTGTTCGGGTTGCCGCTACGGGCCGGTCTATTTTTACAGCAGCGCAGGTGCTTGAGCCAAACTTCCCCATCGACTTTCTTGTTTTCTCTACGGGCTCTGGTGTTATTGATTGGGCTACAAAGGAGTTGACTATGGTTATGCAGATGGAGACGGTAGAGGTGAACCATATTGCTCAAATTTTGGTAAAGGAGCAGTTCGATTTTATGATTCACGAGGCTATTCCTCAGAACCATATCTTTCAATTTCACGCATCGGGCAATCCGAACCCCGACTTTGAGCGGCGCTGCGAATTTTACCATGGTTTTAATACGCCGTTCATTCCGGGTATTCCCTATCCTGAGCCATGCACTCAGATCCTTATTATTTTGGCTGCGAGTCAATCTGCTCGGGAAGTGGAGATAAGAAAATTATTGAGGAACTACAGCATTATAAAGGCAACTTCCCCTTTCGATAAGGAGTCGATTTGGCTAGAGATTTTTCCATTAGGGGTTTCAAAGGCCCATGGAATTGATTGGATCTCGAACGTTAAGGGCATCGAAAGATCAGAGATTTTTGCTATTGGCAACGATTATAACGATTTGGAGATGCTCGACCATGCAGCCCATAGCTATGTGGTTGCCAATGCCCCAGCCGATATGCTAAATAGGTATAAGAATACAGGGAGTAACGAGCAAAGCGGATTTACTTCTGCACTGGAATCGGCTTTTGCCTTGTGCGTGTAGTCACGAAAAAGCTATCGGACTTTACCCCTTCAGGCCTTCCACATCACGGATAATATACACATCATAGTCGCCTAGGTATTCAAAGCCTAGTTTGCGATAAAGGTTGATGGCCTTTAGGTTATCCTTATGCACTTCCAACTTTACCTGTATCTTTTTTTCCTTAGCAAAGGCAAGGCTCTCAATAGCCAAGTCGGTGCCAATGCCTGTCTTCTGGAGTTGTGGTTGAATTCCAAAGTGGTGAAGGTGAAGGCGTCGCCCATCGAAGGTCATCCATGAGGTGCCAACAATGGTGTCTGTTGCCGTATCTTCTACTACAAAGAACTTGCCTCCAAGGGCAATGGATAGGGCAATCGTCTTTTCGTTATCGCCACGGTGAGCACCGCCAAGGCCTGTTTGTTGCCATAGGGTTAAAACTCCTCGGTAATCATTGGGGCAATACTCTCGAATATTGTATGGTTTTGCCATAGTAGTCTTTGTTTATAGGGTTAAACCTTCGAAACGTAAAGTTGTCCTGCTTCATCCTTTTTTACAAATACTGGTTGGTCTTTATCAATGACTCCATCGGTGGAAATAGCGTCGAATATCTCCTCGTTGATGGTTACCTTCCCTGCCGGGCGTAGCATTGTAAGGGTAATGCCGTTCTTCCCAATCATGTTTTTTTGGTTCAAATCGATACCCACAAATCCATCTTCCCCTTTAAGGCTGGTATGTAAGGCTAAACGGTAGAGCGGGCTGCGCTTGTCGGTAAACAGTTTTTGACTTAGGGTGATAGCCATTATCAAGGATAAGAACATACTGAGGGCCACAATCAATACCGGTTGAACGATAAGTATGGTTGGAATTGGGCCTTCTTGGCGAAAAATCTCATTGTCAATCATGCTCAGCGTGAGCCCAAGGAATGTAAAGGTTATTCCCGCTATTCCGATAACGCCAAAGCCGGGTATGGCAAAAACTTCCACCGCAATAAGGATTAGCCCAATAAAGAATAGGCTTAGTTCCCAGTTCTCAGCAAGTCCTTCCATGTATAGTGGCGCAAAGTAGACTACTGCTGCCGATAAGGCTAATACCAGCGGAAAACCTATTCCGGGTGTTTGCAGTTCGAAGTAGATTCCAGCAAAAATCAGCATGATTAAAATTCCCTGCACTAATGGGTTTAGCAGGAAGCCAATTGCTTTTTCTAGGGCAGAGATATGTTGCTCCCGAATTTCATAGTTGGAAATCTTACCCAGGCTGAGTACCTCCGAAACCGATTCTGCCTCTCCCTCGCAGTAGCCATACTTAATTGCTTCTTGGGTAGTAAAGGTCAAAACCTTAGTGGAATCAATAAGACCGGGAATTATCGTTCGAGGATCGACCATTGCCTCTGCAATTAATGGGTCGCGCCTCCATTTAAAGATGGAGTCCTTGCCATTGAACAGGGTATCCTTTCCGTGCGATTCAGCAGTGGCGCGCATCATCGATCGCATAAAGGATTGGTATTTGTCGGGCATGGCTGCTCCGGTTTGGTCAACCACCGTGGCCGCTCCAATACTTGCCCCCTGGCGCATATAAATTCTATCGCAGGCAATGGATATTAGCGCTCCGGCCGAAGCTGCTTGGTTGTCGATAAAAACCCAGATGGGAATCTTGCAGTTGAGAATCTTGGTCCGAATGGAGTCGGCGACGTTCACTAGGCCCCCATAGGTATTCATTCGAATTAGAATGAGGTCGGCCTTTAGTGTTACCGCTTCATTTAGCCCACTCTTAACAATTCTCCAAGCCGCGGGGTCAATTTCCCGCACAATCTCCATTTTGTATACCAGCGTCTTCTTTGTCGCAGAATTGGTTGGTTGCGCAAATGAACTGCTGAAAAGAGCTAGAATGGTCGTAACGACTAGTGTAATACGAATTATTGTCATGAAGTTTGTTATTTCAGTTTAAAGCCATTTTCGGCGGCGGAACATGTATAGCGTAAGGATGGACGAGGTAATCATAAGGCCAACAGCAAATGGATAGCCACCCACCCAGCTGAGTTCGGGCATTATCTTAAAGTTCATGCCATACATACTAGCAATGAGGGTAGGCGGCATAAATACTACCGAGGCCACTGTAAAAATCTTGATGATTTTGTTCTGTTCAATGTTGATAAGCCCAAGAAAGGTGTTCTGAAGGTATTCCAAACGCTCAAAGCTAAAGTCGGTGTGGTTTATGAGCGATCCTACGTCCTTAATCATAATGGTAAGCTTGGGCGTAATATCGCTTGGGAAACGTTCACTTTTCATTATGCCGGACAATACGCGCTGTTTGTCGATGATGTTTTCGCGCATGAGCATGGTGTTCTCCTGTAGCTGGTTGATGGTGAGGATAATTTCCTCGTCTATGTCGGTGTTTAGCGACAACCGCTTGCTGATTTGTGAGATTTCACGGGCAATGCTCTCCACCATGTCGGCATCGAGGTCTATTCGTGTTTCCAGCAAAGCCACCATAATGTGGTAACCGGTAGGGAAGGCTTTATAGTTGATCTGAAACTTCCGGCTTGATTCATCAAATACCTTAAGATCGGCATTCCGCATTGAGATTAAAATGCTATCCTTCAGGATAAATGATACTGGCTCGTAGGTAAATGAATCCTCACCCTGAATGAGGAAGTTTGAGTTGGCAATCACCATGTTTTCCGTTTCGGAATAGCGCGAAGAACTTTCAATTTCTTCTGCTTTTTGCCGAGAGGTTAGGTTTGATCCGATAAATGATTCTACTGCCTTCTTCTCCTTTAAGCTGGGATTGTTAAGGTCGATCCAGAGCACCTCATCAATGGGCAAGTCGCTAAATACCTTAATATCCGCTTCGTGTATTATTTTCTTTAATGCCTTGTAGTATATCGAAATCATGGTGTAACGTCGAGGTTAGGATGTTAAACAATTAACCTGCGCAAATGGTTTCCTCTCGGGTTGTATCTGCTCAGGAACATTTAGGTTGGCCTGAAGCTGTTGGAATAGTTTCATGGATACTATTTTCTCCTGATCGAATATGAAACTAATTCCTTGATGTAATTGTCGTTTTGCCTTGGATTTTTGGAAATCAGTGTATAAGATATTCTCCTCGAGTGCTTGGTTAATGCTACTTGTGCCAAAGCGAAGAGCATTATTAAATTTATCTAAAAATGCTACTGGCATCGGTTTTAGCGAAATCCACACGGCCATAACTAAAGGCAATCCCGTAAATTTTTTCCATTCAGCGCATAGGTCAACGAGACAATTCTGCTTTTGATAGGTGTCTATGGCCTCACTATCCATCAATAGGATCCCTTCTCCTATCTTCAGATTGTGTATTTTATCGTTGGAAGGAAGCGGTTGTAATTTTGGGTTGCATTTCCAATATCCCTTAGCTAAGATATTAACAAGTAAGGTGCACACCGATTGTCTCGGGTCGTAGTAAATAGTGCTGAGTATCGAAATATCGCCTTGGAGTGCAAGGGCGATCGATTGCATATCGCGTTGGGAACTCAGGCAGTAATTACTCACAATATGGTAAGAGTTAAATTGTGACAGCATTTCGATAGGCACGAGCGCCACATCGATTGTGTTTAGCTGAAGTTGCTGCACCGAATCGGAAAACTCCATTGTGTCAAGAATGATCTCATCCTTAATGTAATGACGTTGTAGTCCAAAAACAAAGGGAATCGTGTTGATATGCAAAGGTAGTGCTACTCTTATATTTGGCATAAGGACGAGTCGGTAAACTTTGGGTGGGTGCTTTTTATTTGCCATACGAAGGTAGCAAAATCCGACTTGTTTAGTATTTTTTAAAGTAAAAAATCTTTCGAATTGTGGCATTGAACAATAATTTCCTCCGATTTGACGCAGCTTTTTTTTTACCTTTGCGCTAGATTAAAATACTAGCCATGGAAAAATTTTCTTTGTCTGCCATTTCACCAATCGATGGCCGTTATAGGAGTAAGGTTGAGGAGTGCGCACGTTACTTCTCCGAAGAAGCAATAATTCGCTACCGGGTCCTCGTTGAGGTGGAGTATTTTATTGCCCTTTGTGAGATTCCCTTGCCCCAACTAAAGGGTGTCAATGAAGAATTATTTGTCCAGCTGCGCGAGGTTTATCTACATTTTACTACAGAGGATGCTCAGCGAGTTAAGGAGATAGAACGAGTTACTAACCATGATGTTAAAGCCATTGAGTATTTCTTAAAGGAAAAAATGGATAACCTTAAGGTGGGTGGAATGAAGGAGTTTGTTCATTTTGGCCTCACCTCTCAGGATATTAACAACACGGCATTTCCCTATGCACTTAAGGATTTTGCCCATGAGGTATACTATCCATTGCTGGATCAATTGCTCGAGCAGCTAAACGGTATGGTAGAAGAGTGGAAGGATATCTCCATGTTGGCACGTACACATGGACAACCGGCTTCCCCTACACGCCTGGGTAAGGAGTTGGCCGTTTTTGTTGAGCGGGTGGGAAAGCAACTTAACCTTTTGCGTGATATTCCTTGTTCTGCAAAGTTTGGTGGAGCAACCGGAAACTTTAATGCACATGCCGTGGCCTATCCTTATATCGATTGGGTCAGTTTCTCAAATAACTTTGTAAACAAGACGTTGGGGCTCGATCGATCGCAGACTACTACGCAAATTGAACATTACGACAACTTTGCTGCTATTTTTGATAACTTCAAGCGGATAAATACCATCCTTATGGATTTGTCGCGCGATATGTGGCAGTACATTGCAATGGAGTACTTTAAGCAGAAGATTGTGAGTGGGGAGGTAGGATCCTCAGCCATGCCGCATAAGGTAAATCCCATCGACTTCGAGAATGCTGAAGGAAACTTTGGAATTGCCAATGCACTTTTCGAACATCTTAGCGCCAAATTACCTATTTCTCGTCTTCAGCGCGATTTGACCGACTCCACCGTTCTTAGAAATATTGGTGTTCCATCCGCACATACCATTCTTGCCTTCAAATCGTTGATGAAGGGTTTGGATAAACTCATTCTCAATCAGGTTGCCATTGATGCCGATTTGGAGAACAACTGGATGGTTGTGGCCGAAGGCATTCAAACAATACTCCGTCGCGAAGGTGTTGAGAATCCATACGAAATGTTGAAGGCATTAACCCGGACAAACGCTAAGGTTAATGAGCAGACATTTAAGACGTTTATTGCAGGATTGCCTGTGAGTGACGAGGTAAAGCAGGAACTCAGTGCAATTTCCCCCACTAGTTACACCGGATTGTAATTTAGAATAGTAACTTAGGCGGGTTTTTATGGACCGAAAAGGGAACATATATTTAATTTTTTGGGGGGCTAAGAACCCTCGTTGAAATCTAAAATTGATTAGAGTGAAAAAGTTTGGAAAGATTTTTAAGTATTTAATTCCATACAAGGGAACTGTAGGTTTGATAATTGGGTTGAACATTTTGGGAGCGTTCTTTTCAGTTTTCACACTTGCGATGGTAATTCCTTTTTTGAATGTGCTTTTCGATCAGATACCTGCAGTAACCAGTACCGTACCGTTTTCGCTAAGTGTTAATTCTATTCTACACAATTTTAATTATTTTATAAGCAGTATAAAAGTTAGTCAAGGAATTACATATGCCTTGGTTTTCATGTGCACGTTTGTAGTTATAATGACATTCTTTAAGAATCTATTTACGTATCTCTCGCTTTATTACATGGCGCCTTTTCGTAATGGAGTTGTAAGGGATATCAGGAACAAGATGTATCGAAAAGTTCTTGAACTACCATTGGGATATTATTCTGAGGAGCGAAAAGGAGACATAATTTCCAAAATCACCAACGATGTAAATGAGTTGGAGGTGAGTATTATGCGCTCTATGGAGATGTTCTTTAGAGATCCCATTCTTGTTATTGTATATATGGTTGTTCTGCTGATAATGAGCCCTCAGCTTACCCTTTTTGTTTTCGTGCTACTTCCGGTAGCTGGGTTGTTAATTGGCCGTATTGGCAAAAACTTGCGGAAACACTCATTTAAGGGACAACGTCGCTTAGGATTCTTACTGTCTACGCTTGAAGAAACCCTTGGTGGTCTTCGCATTATTAAGGCTTTTAATGCTGAGGAAAAAATGATTCAGCGCTTTGAAAGCACGAACTCATTCTATACCAGAATTCTGGTAAAGGTTAACCGTCGCCGCGATTTGGCCTCTCCGTTAAGCGAATTCTTGGGTGTTGCTGTTGTGGTAATTCTCATGTGGTATGGTGGAAAAATGGTTCTCAAAGGTGATGGCAGCCTTACTGCTGCTAGTTTAATTGGATATTTGGTGATTTTTTCGCAGATTATAACTCCTGCAAAATCATTTAGTCAGGCCTACTTTAATGTGTTAAAGGGTATGGCTTCTGCCGATCGGATTGATGCGGTTATCGAAGCTGATAATCCGATTAAGGAGAAGGATGACGCTAGGGTGGTTGAACAATTTGGTGAGAAAATTGAGTATCGCAACGTTTGCTTTAAATACCAAGATGAGCCTGTCCTAAGGAATGTGAGTCTAACTATAGAGAAGGGAAAGACGGTGGCACTAGTTGGCCAGTCTGGTTCGGGAAAGTCGACCTTTGTCGATCTACTTCCTCGCTTCTATGATGCAACTGAAGGCGAGATTTTGGTTGATGGTGTCGACATAAAAGATTTTAGTATAAAAAGTTTGCGCGGGTTGATGGGCAATGTAAATCAAGAGCCTATTCTCTTTAACGATACCTTTTATAACAACATTGCCTTTGGGTTGCCAAATGCTACAATCGGAAGCGTTATGGCTGCGGCAAAAGTTGCCAATGCGCACGATTTTATTGAGGCAAGCCCTAATGGTTACTACACAAATATAGGGGATAGGGGTGGAAAGTTATCTGGAGGACAACGCCAACGCGTTAGCATTGCACGTGCCATTCTGAAAAATCCACCAATCATGATTCTCGATGAGGCCACCTCTGCACTGGATACTGAATCGGAAAGGTTGGTTCAGGAAGCGCTGGAAAACCTCATGAAGAATCGAACTTCCATCGTTATTGCTCACCGTCTGTCCACGGTTAAGAATGCCGATCTAATCTGTGTTCTTCAGGATGGTGAAATTGTCGAGCGTGGTAAGCACGATGAGTTAATTGGTCTAGGTGGGATTTATTCCAAGTTGTACAATCTACAGCGGTAGTGAGTTTTGATGCATTTCGGTGGTTCTTTCCGCTAGTATTAATTGTGAGGCAATGGGGCATTTTTTTAAGACTTCGATAGGCAGGCGTATCCTATTCCTTCTGCAGTTCTTTCTTTTTTGGATAGTTTTTTTCTTTTTAAGTAGGGCTCTTTTTCTGGGGTATAATTATACCCTAGCAAAAGAGATGACCTTCTTGGAGTATTTGGAGGTATTCGGAAGGGGATTGTGGATGGATACGAGCATGACAGGCTACTTTGCCTTGATTGCGTCGCTT
The DNA here is from genome assembly GCF_900096565.1 of Williamwhitmania taraxaci. NCBI lineage: Bacteria > Pseudomonadati > Bacteroidota > Bacteroidia > Bacteroidales > Williamwhitmaniaceae > Williamwhitmania > Williamwhitmania taraxaci. The sequence continues at coordinate 3,456 of NZ_FMYP01000077.1, read as the reverse complement.
CTCATAGGGTTACTCTTTTTCTTAAAGGGACGATACCTGAGGGGCGTTTTTGACACTTTTGTATTTCTTTTACTACTATTAGTCGTGCCCATTGTTCTAGCCGATGTTGAACTCTATCGTAACTGGGGCTTTCGGATGGATAGTACACCTTTGCTATATCTAAAAACACCACTCGAAGCAGCCGCCAGTTTAACCTTGGGTTACCTGGTATTTTACCTTCTTCTCACGGTAAGCGTTGTTATTCTCTTTTTCTTCCTATTTAGGCGTTATGTTTCCCAAACGCTACTTGGGTGCAATTCCGGACGATTCTGGTTGATTCCAGTTTTTGTTTTTGTGGCTTCCTGTATGATTCTACCCATTCGCGGTGGATTAGGAATTGCCCCCATGAATACAGGAAAGGCTTATTTTAGCTCGAACCAGTTTGCCAACCACTCGGGGATAAACGTAGTTTGGAATGTGGCTCGATCGCTTCTTGCATCTCAGAAAAATGGGAAGCAGTATATCTATATGGAGGAGAGCCAAGCAAACGCCTATTTCAAAGAAATAATGCATGATTACCACAAGCCAAAATCTGTTTTACGAATGGAAAGGCCCAACGTGGTGATAATTGTAATTGAAAGTTTTACTGCCAATCTTATCCAAAAACTAGGAGGAGTGGCTGGTGTTACCCCAAATTTTGATGCTTTAACCGGGGATGGACTCCTCTTTTCACATATCTATTCTAGTGGTTTTCGAAGCGAAAAGGGCATGGCCGCTATCTTTAGCGGATATCCTGATCAACCGCAAACTTCCGTGGTTAAGTTTCCGGAAAAAACTCAAAAGCTCCCTTTCGTTTCCAGAGAGTTAATGAAGAATGGTTATTCTACAGCCTTTTACTATGGTGGCGATCTTAATTTTGCCAACATGCGTTCCTATTTTATGAATGGTGGGTTTCAGAAGTTGGTCACCGTAGACGATTTTCCGGCAGCTTACAACGAGTCGAAATGGGGTGTCAACGATCAGCATCTTTTCGACCGTCTTTTTGCGGATTTACAAACGGCAAAAGGGCCATTCTTTTATGGGCTTTTTACTCTAAGTAGTCACGAACCCTATGAGGTTCCGCTAAAATCGAAATTCCTTACCAGCGAGGAGGTTGGCAAGTATGAAAACAGTATCCACTACACCGATCAATGTTTGGGTAACTTCTTCAGGGAGGTTAGGAAGTTGCCAGTTTGGGATTCCACCCTCTTTATAGTCGTGGCCGATCATGGCCATCGTCTGCCTGGGAATTATCCGAGCCACGACGAACGGAAGTTTCGGATACCCATGCTTTGGCTCGGAGGAGCGCTTAGCGTAAGGGACTCCATCGTGTCAAAAACGGGTTCCCAATTTGATATTGCAGCTACCCTACTCACACAGATGAAGGTGGATCGGACCGCTTTTAACTTTTCAAAGGATTTGCTTACTCACGAGAACGTTGGTTTTGCCTCATATACCTATACTGATGGTTTTGGTTTTGTTACCGATTCTACCGTAATGGTTTATGATAATACAAGCAATAAGTTTATTCAGGAGCAAAACGGTAATGAATCGTTCGGTAAAAAAGGAAAGGCACTCTTTCAACTTTACCAGAAGCACTTTTCGAAGTTGTGAGACACACCATTTTATAGTAGTCAAGATTGATGATAATATAGATAAAAGGATGAAGATATGGATTATTTAAAAAGAACATGGGCGACTCAACCGTTGCGATTAATACTAATTGGTGCTCTTTGCGTAAGGATATTAGCTGCCATTTTCTCTCAAGGATACGGCATGCACGACGATCATTTCCTTGTTCTTGAAGCGTCGCAATCGTGGGTTGATGGAACTGACTATAACGATTGGCTTCCCAAGAGCCAGGTTGATCCCATCCCCGCAGGTCACAGTTTTTTTTATGTAGGGGCACATTACATTGTACTCTCTTTGTTTAAAGCTATCGGAATTGATGATCCCAAGATAAAAGTTTTCCTGATTAGGCTTCTACATGCACTCTTATCCCTTGTTGTAGTCGCTTTTGGTTATAAGTTGGCAGAACGATTTGGAGGTCGAAAGGCTGCCATTCAGGTGGGGATAGCCTTGTCTTTCTTATGGTTTATGCCGATGCTTTCCATCCGGAATTTTGTTGAGGTTGCGTGCATACCATTCCTGATTATGGGTGTATGGTATGCCTACACCGCGATGGAGGATAATCGGTCTTGGAGTCGATATTTATTGGCAGGGTTAATGATAGGGCTAGCGTTTTCCATTCGATTTCAGACCGTTATTTTTATTGGCGGAGTCGGGCTAGCCATTCTCTTACGCAAGAAGTTTTGGGAGTCTATTATCTTTGGATTAGGAGTGTTAATATCAATTTTTCTTATACAGGGTATTGTTGATCTGTTTATATGGGGACGTCCGTTTGCCGAGTTAGGCGAATATGTGCGTTATAATATTGAACATAAGTATGATTACGGGAACAATAATCCCATAATGTATATTTCAATAATTGTTGGTGTAATGTTGCCCCCATTGGGCTGGCTTTGGCTGGCTGGTTTTTTTAGAAGTTGGAAGAAAACCCTAATTATTGCGTTACCTTCTTTACTTTTCCTAATTTTCCACACCTATTTCCCCAACAAACAGGAGCGGTTCATTTTTCCAGTACTGCCCTTCTTCGTCATTGCTGGCGTTACCGGTTGGGTTAAAATGACTGAGTCGAAGTTTTGGCAAAACCGGCCTAGGCTTATCATGTGGTTTACCGTTATTTTTTGGGTATTTAATGGCTTGTTGTTCTTACCAACTACACTATCATCCAGTAAGTTATCAAGAATTGACTCCATGTATTTTCTTTATGGAAAACAGGTGAAAAATGGTATTCTCGTGGAGGATCGTTTTCATGAAAATGTAAATCTTCTGCCTAACTTCTATGCAGGTAATTGGTTCATACAGTATGAACTACCCAAAGTGGATTCTTCAAAGATGTGTGATGCCTTAATTCACAAGCAAGCAATCGGCAGCTCCCGATATCGAGCCATAATTAACACTATTAACTATTTCGATAGTGTAAGTATCGATAAATTACCGGAATACGTGTTTATATGTGAGGATAAGGATTTGGAGGCGCGTAAGGCTGCCATCGAGAGGGTATTTCCCCCATTAACACTTGAGGCGGTTATTCTGCCTAGTCGATTGGATGTGCTCATGTATAAGCAAAGCCGATCCAACAGAAACCAAACCATCTTTATTTATAAGGTTGGATCAAAACGATAGGGTATAGTTTTTTCTATAATGCAATAAGTCCGATGTTTTATCGGACTTATTTTGCTTTAACCTTATATCCGCAACATAAAAGCATAAAATAATCGGGAACCCCTGTAATAATAATCATCACAAGGCTTTCCCGATTAAAATATTTTCACCTACTTAGGTGAAAACTAGATAAAACGGTCGAAGTTGTGC